>JAGIAF010000024.1:0-10455 GCA_017745015.1 Bdellovibrio sp.
CATTCTTTTGGGCGTTCATTCCGCTATTCTTGCTTCTTCCGTTCTTCTTGTTTTATAGCAAGTCTATTACGTCCCTTGTTTCTAGCTATAAAGAACCAGATGATCGAGTTTTGGCAATGGCGAGCGCGATTACAAAAGTGAATCGCATCGTCTATGGGCACACCCACCACACCCGACACGAAATTATTGGTTCCGTGGAACACTTGAACAGCGGTTGCTGGTCGCCGGCATTTTTGGATGTAGAATGTACGAAGCCAATCGACCAAAAAACTTTCGTTTGGATCTCGCCGGCAGAAAACAACTCGCGCCAAGCTGAGCTTTGTAAGTTCGTCGATGGAAAGTCCGAAGTGGTAAATCCGTCAGCACGCGGTTAATTTCGCGGCGCAAAAAGATTTCCCATTGTCAATTATAGGGTCCTTATGCAAACCTTTTACTGTTCAAATTAACTAAGGATGGAGAGTTATCATGGCAGAAGTACTTGTAGTGACTAGCAAAGTTAAAAAACTTATCAAAGAAAAAGGTGGCATGAACACTTCAGCTGAAACTATCGACGTTCTCAGCAAAGCTATCGAGCAACTTTGCCTTAAAGGTGTAGAGTCTGCAAAAGCTGATGGTCGTAAGACAGTTATGGCTCGCGATATCGTTATCGATCACCTTTAATTTTTAAAGAAAATCGAAACCAAAAAAGCCACAGCTTCAAAACTGTGGCTTTTCTTTTTAAAGCATCTTCTGCAGTTCTTCCCAGGAAATAATCTTTACTCCCAAGGACTGTGCTTTATCGACCTTAGATCCCGGATCATCACCCACAACTAAATAACTCAATTTCGAAGAAACTGAACTCAAGATCTTTCCGCCATTTTTTTCAATGACATCTTTTGCATCGTCACGCTTCACCGGCAAAGTTCCAGTGATCAAGAAACTCATGCCTGACAGAGCACCTTCGGTAGCACGAACCGGATTTGTGATCTTCACACCCAGCTCAAGCATCTCATTTACTTCATTTACGAGGCGCAAATCCGCAGTCCATGCGCCGATAGATTTAGCAACCTTCGGGCCAATCTCCGGAACCTCGAGCAGCTGTTCTTCCGTGGCTTTAAGGAAGTTCTCGATGTTTACAAAGTGATCGGCAAGAAGCTTTGCCGTTTGCTCGCCAACGAAACGGATACCCAAAGCAAAGATAAAGCGTGCGAGTGTTGGATGTTTGCTATTCTCAATGCTGTTAATGATATTCTCTGCGGATTTTTCACCCTGACGGTCTAAGGAAAGAATGCTCTCTTTAGTGAGGCGATAAAAATCAGAAAAACGAGTCAGAAGCTTTTGGTCCACCAATGTTTCACTCAAACGATCGCCGACTTTATCAATATTCATCGCGCGACGAGCAACAAAGTGTTTAAGCGATTCCTTCACCATGGCGATACAAAGAGGATTCACGCAACGAGTGACAACTTCACCCTCAAGCTTCTGAACTGGAGAGTCGCACACAGGACATTCTGTCGGCATCACGAAGGGTTTAGAATTCTTCGGACGCTTTTCCAGCACCACGGAAACAACTTCCGGAATAACATCGCCGGCACGCTGGATAATTACGGTATCACCAACGCGGATGTCTTTGCGATTGATCTCATCTTGGTTGTGCAAGGTCGCATTGGTAACTGTGACGCCACCCACTTTGACCGGATTCATAATAGCAACCGGAGTCAGTGCGCCGGTTCTGCCAACTTGAATCTGAATGCTTTCAACTGTGGTGGTTGCTTGCTCGGGTTTAAATTTAGCAGCCGTAGCCCAACGCGGACTGCGTGCCACTAAACCCAAGTCATCTTGCAAACGCAGCGAATTCACCTTGATAACAATTCCATCGATATCAAAGGGCAACGACGAGCGAATCTTTTCAATGTGATGATAGTACGCAACCACGGCGTCTGGTCCCTTGCACAGTCGAACCAGATCCGGATTTGTCTTGAGGGCTGTAGGAATGTTGTGACTCGCAAAGTATTCTTGAATGTGCTCTTGCGTATCAAAAGTCTTTCCTTCAACCAACCCTAAGGCATAACCGAAAAACTTTAGCGGACGAGCGGCTGCAATGCTTGAATCCAGTTGGCGCATGGAGCCCGCAGCAGCATTTCGAGGATTGGCAAAAGTCTGCTGACCGTTTTCCTGCTGAGTTTCATTGAGTTCCGCAAAATCTTTTTTAAAGATCAAAACCTCGCCGCGCACTTCAAGAATCTCTGGTGAGGATTTCAGCTTTAACGGAATGCTTTTGATCGTCTTGATGTTTTCCGTCACATCTTCACCCACAGCACCATCGCCGCGAGTGAGAGCTCGGACTAACTGACCATTCTCATAAATAATTTCCATGGAAAGGCCATCGAATTTCAATTCACAGAAATACTCGACTTCTTTGTCAGTATTCAAAAACTTTTTAATACGCTCGTCGAATTCAAAAATGTCTTCTGGCGAATAGCTGTTCGATAAAGACAACATCGGAATGCGGTGAGGAACTTTTTTAAAACTGTCCAGAACTTTACCGCCCACACGCTGAGACGGAGAGTCTGAAAGATCCAGATTCTTGTCAGACTTTTCAAGTTTTAAAAGCTCATTAAACAACTGATCGTATTCGTAGTCCGTAATCGTCGGCTTATCGAGGACGTAGTAGTTGTAATCATGTTCGGCGATGACCTTTTTTAGTTCTTCGTGACGTTTCTTAGACATAGGTCGAACTCTAGCATCAGGACTATCAGGAACCAAGCGCGAACAGCGCTTCAAAGCAGTAAGACAATTTTGGCAAGTGACTGACCTTTCAAATTTGTCTATCCTTTGAGCTCAGGATCTAAAGGAGAATACCGTGATTGATAAGAAGACCATCGAGCATATCGCAAAATTGGCTCGTTTAAATATCACTGAAAATGAAGCCGCTGAGTACAGCGCGCAAATGGGAAAGATTCTCCAGAATTTCGATATGATTGCGAAGGTTGAAACCGGTGGCATCGAACCGCTTGTAACACCAACTGAAATCGAAGCATATTGGCGCGAAGATCAAGCGCATAATACCGCCACACCCGAAGAGATGCTGACGAACGCTCCAGCTCGCGTGGGCAACCTTTATAAAGTGCCACCAGTGGTATAGGAGTTGGCGATGGATTTAACGTTTGCTTCTCTTAGTGAAATCTCTGAAGCAGTGACTGCCAAGAAATTGAGCGCCAAAGAAGTGGCGACGCATTTTCAACAACGTGTGCAAGCACTGGACCCAAAACTCAATGCCTTCGCAGCATTAAATCCCGATGTCATTAAAGAGGCGGATGCAATAGATGCAAGAATTGCTAAAGGCGAAAATGTCGGCGTTCTTGCTGGCGTACCGTTTGGAATTAAAGACATGCTTTGTACCAAGGGACTCGCCACGACAGCGGGTTCTAAAATTTTAAGCGGCTTCATTCCGCCCTATGATGCAACTGTTGTCTCACGCTTGAAAAAAGCTGGCGTCGTTATCATGGGAAAATTGAATCAAGATGAATTTGCGATGGGTTCCTCCAATGAAACATCTTTTTTTGGCCCGGTTAAGAATCCTTGGGATCTAGAAAGAGTTCCTGGCGGTTCTTCAGGTGGATCGGCGGCGGCGCAGGCAGCGCGATTGGTGCCCGGAACAATTGGAACAGATACCGGTGGTTCCATTCGTCAGCCCGCAAGTTTTTGCGGAATTGTTGGAGTGAAGCCCACTTACGGACGAGTCAGTCGCTACGGAATTATTGCGTTTGCTTCCTCTTTGGATCAAGCCGGTCCCATGGTGAGCACCGTAAAGGATGCGGCGCTCACCTTGGAAGTAATTTCTGGTCACGATCCCATGGATTCAACCTCCTCACAAAAGCAGGTTCCTGCTTGGAGCAAAAATCTATCAAGCGATATCAAAGGTATGAAGATCGGCGTGATAAAAGAATACTTAAGCGGCGGGCTTGAGGCGGACACGCAGAAAACTTTTGATGAAGCTTTAGCGACAGTTAAAAAAATGGGCGCTGAGATTGTCGAAATCTCTGTTGCAGGAACTGAATTTGCCATTCCTGTCTATTATCTTGTAGCCACCTCTGAAGCTTCTTCAAATCTTGCGCGCTATGATGGTGTGCGCTTTGGGTACCGTGCCGAATTCCCCAGACTCTCAGGTGTTGAGCTCGAAGAATTCTATGGCAAAACTCGTGGCGAAGGATTTGGTGCAGAAGTCAAAAGACGTATCATGCTTGGAACTTACTGCCTTTCGAGCGGATATTACGATGCCTACTACAACAAAGCAGGACAAGTTCGACGTTTGCTGACGGAGCAATTTATCGACGCCTTTAAAAAGTGCGATGCGATTTTAAGTCCGGTGACGGCAGCTCCCGCCTTCAAGCTTGGCGAATTGGTCCATGATCCAATGACGATGTACTTGAATGACATTTTTACGACTTCAACAAATCTTGCAGGCTTGCCGGGAATGAGTGTGCCCTTCGGTCTTTCGCAATCAGGCTTACCGATTGGCGTGCAAGTGACAGGGGCCCACTTTGAAGAACAAAAGATGCTCAATGTTGCGTATGCACTTGAATCCGTATCTTCGGTGAAAGGAAAAAATCCCCATGTCATTTAGAGGATATGAAGCTGTCATCGGGATTGAGATTCACGTGCAGTTAAACACCGCGAGTAAAATATTTTGCTCGGACGCTACGAACTTTGATGCCGGAGATAACGAAAACGTGTCCCCTGTATCTGCTGGCATGCCTGGGACACTTCCCGTGGTGAATAAAAAAGCAATTGAATACGGAATTAAGACGGGCCTGGCGCTAGGCTGTGAAATTCGCAAGAAGTCAGTTTTCTCCCGCAAGAACTACTTCTATCCGGATTCTCCGAAGGGTTACCAAATTTCACAGTATGATTTGCCGATTTGTGAAAACGGTTTCATCACTTTTAAAGTCAATGGTGTGGATAAGACTGTGCACATCTCGCGAGCGCATCTGGAAGAGGATGCGGGAAAATCCACTCACAGTGGTGAATACACTTTAATCAACCTCAATCGCGCCGGGATTCCTTTATTAGAAATCGTTACTGGTCCCGACATGCGAACTCCAGCGGAGGCTGCTGAATACGGTCGCGCGATTCGTCAGATAGTCCGCTATCTTGATGTTTGTGATGGCAATTTGGAAGAAGGCTCCATGCGCTGTGACTGTAACGTCTCAGTTCGCAAGGAAGGCTCCACACAGTTTGGAACGAAAGTTGAAATTAAAAACGTGAACTCTTTCCGCTTCGTGGAAAAAGCGATCGAGTATGAAATTGAGCGCCAAATTGATGCAGTAGAGCGCGGGGAAAAGATCTTACAAGAAACTCGCCTGTGGGATCCGGATAAGAATCGTACTTTTGCAATGCGCTCAAAAGAAGATGCGCAGGACTATCGTTACTTCCCAGATCCAGATCTTTTACCACTTATCGTGACTAAAGAAATGATCGACGAAATCAAAAGCAAGTTGCCAGAGCTTCCAATCGCCCGCGCCAAACGTTTTCAGGATGCTCATGGGTTGCCAGAGTACGATGCAACTGTTCTCACGACGGAAAAATCATGGGCTGACTTCTATGAAGAAACAGCTCAAGAGTCCAAGAACTTCAAAGCTTCTTCGAACTGGATTATGACCGAGTTGATGCGCGAGCTTAACAGCGCCAATAAAGAGATTGCGCACTCACCCATCACACCTAAGCAATTAGGTCGCATGATCGCGCTAATTGATAACGGAACTATTTCTGGAAAAATTGCGAAAACAGTTTTCCAAGAGATGTGGAATTCCGGCAAAGATCCCGAAGTGGTGATTAAAGAAAAAGGACTTGTACAAATTACGGATCCTGCGACGATTGAAAAGCTTGTCGATGAAGTTTTGGCGGCAAATGTTCAAAGCGTAGAGGATCACAAAACTGGCAAGAAAAAGAATCTCTTCGGATTCTTTGTGGGCGCAGTGATGAAGGCCTCTAAAGGCCAAGCCAACCCAGAGCTTGTTAACAAAATCTTGCAAGAGAAATTAAAATAGTATGAAAGTTGCAGCACTTGATTTAGGAACCAATACATTTCTGTGTCTGATCGCTGAAGGCGACAAAAACGGCATTACGAAAGTTCATAAGGATTTGGTAGAGATTGTGCGTTTGGGTCAGGGAGTTGATAAGACCGGCGAATTGCATCCGGAAGCATTGGTTCGTGCACGTAAGTGTCTTACTGAGTTCAAAAAAGAAATCGACAAACATAATGTTGATAAAATTCTAGCGATGGCAACATCTGCGGCTCGCGATGCTCGTAATGGTCAGGAACTTTTTGATATTGGTAAAGAGCTAGGAATCCCCATTGAAGTTATTCCTGGCGAAGATGAAGCGCGCATTAGCTATCAAGGCTCCACTGGTGGCGTCATTGATGAAACCAAAACAAACTTGATCGTTGATGTGGGTGGTGGTTCAACGGAATTTATCGTCGGCCATGGACAGCAGATTCTTTTTGGCGAAAGCCTTAATATCGGGGCCGTTCGCCTCACAGAGAAGTTTGTCACGGAACAGCCTATATCCTTAGCAGAGCAAGAAAAAGTTCGCCTATATATAGAGAAGGAACTCCAAGCGATTCTTCCGCAGATTCAAAAGAATAAGCTAGACCAAATGATTGCAGTTGCCGGAACGCCTACGGCGATCGTGGTTGCCGAGATTGGTGCCTTTGTGGAAGAGAAAGTTCATAACTACTTTCTTTCCAAAGAGCGTCTTAAACACTGGGTCCAGACTTTCGCCCAAACCACGGTCGAGGAAAAGAGAACTCGATTCCACCTCGGCGGTCGTGCGGATATTATCTTTGCTGGGGCTTCAATTTTGTTAATTGCCGTAGAAGCTCTTGGCATGGCTGGAATTCATGTATCCACTAAAGGGGTGAGATATGGTGTCGCTCTGGAGATGCTTCGTACTGGGTCTAGTACTTAGCTTTTCTGTCACTGCGTTTTCCGCAGAGACATTTCCAAAAAAGAAGATTGTGTTGGGGAACAAAACTCTGACTGTTGAGGTGGCGACAACGCCAGAACAGCAGGAGCGGGGCTTAATGTTCCGAGAAAGCCTTGGCGAAAATGATGGCATGCTCTTTGTCTTTAAAAATGAGGAGACGAGATTCTTTTGGATGAAGAATACGCTTATCGACCTAGCTATTGGTTATTTTAACAAGAGCGGAAACTTAATCGACGTTCAAGAAATGAAATCTGGCAAAGGTCTAGCAGACTCTATGCTTCCGTCGTATGCGAGTGCACAGCCCGCAAAATATGCTTTAGAAATGAATAAAGGTTGGTTCGACAGAAATAAAATCAAACTGGGTACTAAGTTAAAAATCAATCAATAGTCCAGTGAACTGATAAATATTTGCAAGCCTTCCATCTTGGATTTAGATTGTTACTAACGCTTTACTGAAACAGTATGTTTCGTAGCATCACTCAAGGACGATAAATGATGAAAAAACTCGTTGTTTTACTGGCGTGTTTCGGATTGGCAGCTCAGCTGAGCGGTTGCAGTCTTTTTCACAAAGAAAACCCATCTGACGCAGAAGTCACATCAGACTTTGATTCTGCTGACTTAGAAAAACTTGAAGGCGATGAAGCCTTGCACGCAGATAGCTCTTTGGCAAGCGACCAACTACCTGAAGACGCTTTGGGTGAGTCGACGACAACTACAGAGACTACAACTACTACTGCTGAAACTACTCACGGTGCTGATCAGGCAACTACTGAACACACAACTGTGAGCAGCACTACGGAGACAATGCCTGCGGATCCATTCGCACAAGCTCCTGCAGCGGACGTTCCACCGGCTGACATGTCTAGCACAATCGCTGACTCAACAATGCCGGCTCCGGACAACACGAACATGCTTGAGAGCACGACTTCAACTCACACAAGCTCAACAACTACAATTGTTGATCAGGGTTCAGAAGCTCCTAAGAAAAAGAAAAGAAAGAAAAAATCTGCCGCTGTTGCAGCAGCTCCAGTTGCACCATCAATGGATGCAGGTGCTGACTTAGCCGCCCACCAAGAGATGGCTCAGCAACAAATGCCAGAAGTTCCAGCCGCACCAGCGGGTGAAATGGCTCCTCCTCCAATGCCTGAGGCACCTCACCAAGACATGGCTCAAGCTGAAATTCCACCTCCGCCACCAATGCCAGAAGCTCCGGGCGAGATGGCTCCGCCACCTCCACCACCAGACATGGCGCAAAATAACATGGCTCCTCCTCCACCGCCTCCACCAATGGAAGCGATGAATCCTCCAGCTCCTCCGAAAAAACACATGTCGGAAGAAGCACCAACTGGAATGGATAACGATACAACGATGGCTTTGGGAGTCGTTGGTCTTGCGGCAGCTGGTCTTGCGATCTTGATCGTAGTGAGAAAGAAACGTAAGCAACGTGAGCTTGAACAACAAGCGATGGACAACACTCACGTAGGGACATAGTTCGCAGCAGCCGGCGCGACGGTCGTCGTAAAAGCTGAAGCAGTGTTTATAAACCAAAAAAAGCCCACCTCATCGGTGGGCTTTTTCTTTTTAAAACTATAACAACGTACTATCCGACCTTCTTGAAGATCGAATCCATAACGGAACGATTTTCATTGCGACCGTTCTCAACAAAGTAGATCAAATCATCAACGATCTGAACGTCTCTGTTATTCACAGGCATGAACTTCACTCCGCATCCGATTGAGTTTGCCCAAATCACATGAGCTGCAACCTTGCGCTCGCGTCCGGCAACGATGAACATCAGATGTAGTTTTTCATTGGCGCGCACTTCTCCACCAGTGAACTCTAAAAAGGCTCCCGAGATGCTAATATTCTTAAGCGTGCCTTTAGTCTCTTCACGCGCATAATTACGCTTGAATGAAACCTCTAGGTTCAGAGGTGTTCTTGGTGCCGGAACTTTATCAGTATCCTCCACGTTAGACTCCTTATGCTTAAAATGCGGATATCTATCCTTTCGGAATTACTCGGGGGAAATTAAGAGGTCGGACCCCAAAAATTCGTTATTTTTAGGTTACATGGGGAAAACTAGACTGCGATTAACTGGTACTTAACATATTGAAACACTGAGACTTTCTCAGAACTTAGGGATTCTTTTTTGGCCCCAGACGAAAGTGGGTGTCTCAATGTGAAATGTTCCCAAGATAGCCATATTTCGGGTGATTTTCGGTTGACAAGGCAAGCCAGATTCAAGGAAAGTGAGGGCAAGCACACAGTTCGACCCAGTCGGGTCCACTTCTATTCTATCTCTTTTTTCTTTTTATAATCCTACAAGGAGAATTCGTTTGTCCGAACCTAAAGATTCACAAGGCGTTGAAGTCGTAAAAAAGCGCACTCGCACTGCGAAGTCCGCTGAAGTAACTCCCGCTGAGTCTGCCCCAGAAGCATCTGCTGCTCCGCCTGCCGCTCCTTCTGAAGCTCCCGTACCTGCACCTGCCGCTGCTGCGCCAGCTGCTAGCCCTGAAGCTCCACAAAGACAAGAACGTCCACCACAACAGCAACATCAACGTCGCGAATTCCGTCCGAACAATCGCGATAATAGAGACAACCGCGACCGCGGTGACCGTGGCGACAGAAATGATCGTGGAGATCGTAACGATCGTAATGATCGCAACCGCCATGACCGCGGCAACAACCCACGTCGTGATTTCCGTCACGACAGACGTGACGAAGGTCAACCAGGTGGCGATGACTCTCAAAATATCCAAGCGCAACCAGACGTAGATTTGGCTGATATCCAACTTACGGATGAAGAGAAATCATGGTTGTCGTCTAAGGATTTGAAATCAAAAAACATCACGCAACTTACTGAGCTTGCAACAAAGCTTAAAATCGAAAATGCTGCCGGTCTTCGTCGTCAGGATATGATTTTCGAAATCTTGAAACGTGCTGCGAAACTTGGCCAAGACATTTATGGTTCTGGCGTTCTTGAAATCTTGCCTGACGGTTACGGTTTCTTGCGTTCTCCAGACTATAACTATCTTCCAGGTCCGGATGATATCTACGTTTCTCCTTCTCAAATCCGTCGTTTCGGCTTGAGAACGGGTGATACTGTAACTGGCACTGTTCGTCCTCCAAAAGAGGGTGAGCGTTACTTCGCACTTTTGAAAGTTGATTCTCTGAACTTCGAGACGACTGAAAAAGGTAAAGATAAAATCCTTTTCGACAACTTGACGCCGCTTTACCCAAATCAGCGTTTGAAACTTGAACACAACCCTGGCGATTACACGACTCGTGTTGTGGACTTGATGGCGCCACTTGGTAAAGGTCAACGTGCTTTGATCGTTGCCCCTCCAAGAACGGGTAAAACAGTTCTTATGCAACAAATCGCCAACGCGATTACTGCCAATCACCCTGAAGTGAAGTTGATCGTTCTTTTGATCGATGAACGTCCGGAAGAGGTGACTGACATGCAACGTACTGTAAAAGGTGAAG
>JAGIAF010000024.1:10465-18276 GCA_017745015.1 Bdellovibrio sp.
CGTCGACGTTAGATGAGCCACCAACTCGTCACGTTCAAGTTGCAGAGATGGTTATCGAAAAAGCAAAACGTCTGGTTGAACACAAACACGACGTGGTGATCTTGCTCGACTCTATCACTCGTTTGGCTCGTGCGTACAATACGGTTGTTCCACCTTCTGGTAAAATCTTGTCAGGTGGTGTGGACTCTAATGCCCTTCACAAACCAAAACGTTTCTTCGGTGCTGCTCGTAACATCGAAGAGGGTGGATCTTTGACGATCATCGCAACAGCATTGATCGACACTGGTTCTCGTATGGACGAAGTTATCTTCGAGGAATTTAAAGGTACTGGTAATGCAGAGATCCACTTGGATCGTAAGCTTATGGAAAAACGTATCTTCCCTTGTATGGACATTAATAAATCAGGAACTCGTAAAGAGGACTTGCTGATCGAAAGAGCTGACTTGAACCGACTATGGATTTTGAGAAAGGTTCTTGCTCCAATGAACGTGATCGATGCGATGGAGTTCTTGTTGGATAAAGTGGGCAACACCAAATCTAACACGGACTTCTTAAAAGCAATGTCCGGACCGAGCTAAGGCTTAGAGATATTCGAAAATTGAAAACGGAATTAAGGGAGTCGGAAGACTCCCTTTTTCTTTTTTAGCGGCAGTGAACGGGGCGACCGTGTTGGTCGAACATTAAGTTGTCGCGGCAGTTGCGATCCCGACAAGTCATCGCACGCATTTTTCCTGCCCGAGGCATGAAGAATTGGCCTTCGCATTGGCGAGGTTGTAAGCGCAAATAACTTTGAGAATTGCAGTAGCTATTATCAATGCGCTCACCCGTCGTCGCATAACAATATCCATTCACTTGATAGTAATTAGAAATACTTGTGCACAGATAGCTGTCGACTTGAGTTTGCCCGTTATAACAGACGCCGTTTGATAGAGTGTAGTTCACAGCCGTCGTTGCTGTGCCGGAGCCGCTGTTACCACCATTAGAGCAACCGACCAATGTCAGAGCCACGAAAGCCGCTCCCAGAGCCATTTTTAAGAGTGTTTTCATTAATGCCTCCTCGCAATGAAACGCACCGAGTATGACACGAAATATGTAAACGCAGTGGTTGTTCAGTGGGGCAAAATCAATTTTTCAAAGGAGGAATTAAGAATGGGATTTTTTTACTTCGAGGCAAGAAATAAAAAAGGAGTCTTTCGACTCCTTCTAAACTATTGTGCGCAGTAACCGTGAGCGCTGCTGAGTTTTTTCTTGAGATGATCAGTTTCGCAACCGCCATACAACGAACTATTTAGGATACCTTCAAACGGATAGATAAAATCAGACATGCCATCGCTGCCCTCTTTCGTTGTATCCACCAAAAGACTGTACTTGTTATCAAGAGTCATGAGCAAGATTGTTCCACCTTTATTGAAGGTGACCTTCACATCCACTGGCACATCTGGTTTGTCAGGGGTGCTGTAGAAGGCTTTGTTCGTATCAGAATCATAAGTAATGCTGATAAATGGTTCTGTAAAAGAGCAATAGATTTTCTCAGCCATGGCAGCTTGAGAAGCAAGGGCCATAGCTACTAGGGTAACCAAAAACTTCATATTTCCTCCAGGAATGGCGCGGAATATCTGTGAGAAGACAAGAATACTCAAGTTTCAACGGGGCAAGGTTTAGCAAGCAATTGAGGGTGATGAGGTCTGGATTTTGCCTTTAAATGAGCTTCTTTGGGGGGAAACCATTGAGCCCGGCAAGTTTAATTAAACCATTGAAATTATGAGGGTATATTTAAACTACGTGTGGCATCTTAGAGGTTCCCTGTTGCCAAAAAAAGCAGCGATTAATGCTCGACACAGGGTAGTGGGTGTGTTAAATCCTTACACCTTAAGACCCACAGGTTAAATTATTTAAAAGGAATCAGGTCATGAAACAAAACCTTCATCCAAAAGTAAACACTGTTGTTTTCAAGGATATCTCTTGCGACTTCAGTTTCTTGGGAACTTCAACTCTTCACTCTAACGAAATGGTTAAATGGGAAGACGGTAAAGAGTACCCTCTAGTTAAAGTTGAGATCTCTTCAGCATCTCACCCATTCTTCACTGGTAAACAGCGTGTAATGGATACTGAAGGTCGTATCGATCGTTTCAAAAAACGTTACGGCAAAAAGTAAATTGCAGACCTCCCTCAGGAGGACTCTCTTATGTGAAATGCGGTTCTCTATTCGAACCGCATTTTCATTTCTGAACCAGATCATCACTACCAACTCGATCTCACATCAGTTCTAGGAGCTCATCCCATGTTCTCGAAATTGGAAGAAGTTGAATCACGCTACGAAGAAGTCAACATGGCTCTTCAACGCCCCGATATTGCTTCAAACCAAACGCAATACCGTGCGCTTATGAAAGAACTTGGCAGCCTAGAAAAGATCGTAATTCCATTCCGCGACTTCAAAAAGAAGACTGAGAACTTGAAGGCCTCAAAAGAACTTTTGACGGCTGAGCAAGATCCTGAAATGCGTGAGTTGATCCGTGAGGAAGTTAAAGAGCTTGAGGCTCAACTTCCTGCTCTGGAACAAGAACTTAAAATTGCTTTGATCCCTAAAGATCCAAACGACGACAAGAATATTATCTTGGAGATTCGTGCGGGTGCTGGTGGTGACGAAGCTTCGTTGTTCGCCGATGAACTTTTCCGCGGCTACGTTCACTACGCAAGCACTCAAGGCTGGAAAGTTGAAATGCTTTCTTTCTCTGAAGGTAACGTAGGTGGCGCGAAAGAGATTATCGCCGCAGTGACGGGTGATTCGGTATTCAGTAAGTTGAAATACGAATCAGGCGTACACCGTGTTCAGCGTGTTCCTAAAACTGAAGCTGCCGGCCGTATCCATACGTCGACTGTGACAGTGGCAGTGATCCCCGAAGTAGAGATTAAAGAAGTGAATATCCCGATGTCTGACGTTCGCATTGAAACAATGCGTTCCCAAGGTTCAGGCGGTCAGTCCGTCAATAGAACTGAGTCAGCCGTGCGTGTTGTGCATTTGCCAACGGGCCTTGATGTAAAGTGCCAAGAGGGTAAATCGCAGTCAGCCAACCGTGAGCGTGCTTTCCAAATCCTTTACGCTAAACTTCAACAAATTGAAGATGAGAAAGCTCGTAAAGAAGCTTCTGACGTGCGTTTGGACCAAATCGGTACTGGCGACCGCTCTGAGCGTATCCGTACTTACAACTTCCCTCAGACTCGTATTACTGATCACCGTATCGGTTTGACGATCCATCAGCTGGATCAAGTCATGGGCGGATCTTTTGAGTTGCTGATTGACCCACTCGTTGCTAACTTCCAAGCAGAGGCTCTTAAAAAACAGACCTCAGCTTAGGTTGAATGAAACTCAAAGAAGTACTCGATAAAACCACCGCCTTCTTCAAAGATAAGAAATTTGAGACTCCGCGCCTCGATGCGGAGCTTTTGTTCGCCCACAGTTTAAAGCTTGAGCGCATTCAACTATATCTAAAATTTGACCAACCACTTTCTGAGACCGAACTAGCTGGCTTACGCGAGTTGGTTCGTCGTCGTGGCCAAGGTGAACCAGTAGCGTACATCTTGGGTTACCGTGATTTCTTCGGACATCGTTTTGAAGTAAACTCGTCCACGCTGATTCCCCGCCCGGAAACAGAGCAGGTCGTTGAAGAAGTCTTAGCGTGGGCTAAAGATAAAGAAAAAGCTTATAGTTTAATCGACTTAGGCACCGGCACAGGTTGCTTGGGTTTGAGTTTACTTAAAGAACTTCCCAACGCAAAATTGATCTCGGTGGATATCTCTGAAAGTGCTTTGGCCGTGGCTAAACGCAATGCCGAGTCTTTGGGAGTTGCGGAGCGAGTTCATTTTGTTCATGACGATGCAGGCAATGTCGATCTTGTAATGTCAGCTTTCAAGAACTTCATGGGACACGCCACTATCGACGTATTAGCATCTAATCCACCCTACATTGCTTCTAACGATCCCAACGTCGAAGAAAATGTAAGAAAGTTCGAGCCATCTTCCGCGCTTTTTGCTGAAGAGGAAGGTCTTGCGCTTTTGAGAAAATGGTCCACGTCTTATTCTCCCTACTTGGCAACAGATGCTCTGATGTTGATGGAGATGGGCATGAGCCAAGGCCCTGCAATGCAGAGCCATTTTGAAAATTTGAATTTATTTAAAAATGTGCGAGTACTAAAAGATCTCGCGGGACTCGACAGAGTTATTTACGGAGTGAAGCATGGATAAAATGGTCGTTATAGGTAATGGTCCTCTTAAAGGAACAGTAGCAGCTAGTGGCGCGAAGAATGCCGCACTCCCGATTTTGTTTTCGACTCTTCTTGCTGAAGGTAATCACATCTTCACAAACATGCCGAAACTAAAAGACATCGAATCAACTGCAGAGCTTTTGCAAAGCTTGGGCTGTGAAACAAAATGGGTTGGTGACGAGTTCCACGTGAACGTTCACCGTCCACAATCTTTCGAGGCATCTTACGACCTTGTTCGCAAAATGCGCGCAAGCTTCCTGTGCATGGGTCCGATGCTTGCGAAATACGGTGAAGCCGTAGTTTCTCAGCCAGGCGGTTGCGCGATCGGCAGCCGTCCGATCGATTTGCACTTGGACGGTTTCAAAGCTTTGGGTGCAACTATCACTCAAAAAGAAGGTTACGTTCACGCCGCTTCTCCAAAACTTAAAGGTGGCACATTTTTGTTTGAAACTGTCACTGTTGGCGGCACAGAGAACGTGATGATGGCAGCGACTCTTGCTGAAGGCGTCACTGTTCTTGAAAACGCAGCGAAAGAGCCTGAGATCGTAGACCTTGCAGAGTATCTTAATAAAATGGGCGCGAAGATTTCTGGTCACGGTACAAGCGTGATTCGTATCGAAGGCGTTAAAGAATTAAAACCTGCAAAACACTCGATCATGCCAGATCGTATTGAAGCAGGTACTTTGTTGATCGCCGGTGCGATCACTAAAGGTGAAGTAACAGTGACGAAATGTGTGCCCGCTCACTTGGAAGCGTTGATCTTGAAAATGCGCGAAGCCGGTTTCAAAATCGACACGACAAAAGATTCCATGACAGTTTATCCAGCGGATAAATGGGAAGCCGTTGACGTCACAACAGCTCCTCACCCATTGTTCCCAACAGATCTTCAAGCTCAGTTTATGGCCTTGATGACAGTAGCTAACGGCACAAGCGTAATCACTGAAACAGTTTTCGAAAATCGCTTCATGCACGTAACCGAACTCACTCGTTTGGGCTCCGACATCACTCCAAAAACCAGAGTAGCTGTTATCCGCGGCCAACCAGGAAAACTAACAGGCGCCCCAGTAATGGCAACAGACCTACGCGCCAGCGCCTCTCTAGTACTAGCCGGCCTCATCGCTGCAGGCGAAACAGTAGTAAACCGTATCTACCACCTAGATCGCGGCTACGAAAAACTAGAAGACAAATTGTCAGCTCTAGGCGCAAACATCCGCAGAACAGAATAAAAAAAGGGAGCCCCAAGCTCCCTTTTTAATTTCCAAAATCTTCGCACACCAACCATCTAAGGATCTCCCACCTTCTGATCTATT
Source organism: Bdellovibrio sp. (assembly GCA_017745015.1). Classification (GTDB taxonomy): domain Bacteria; phylum Bdellovibrionota; class Bdellovibrionia; order Bdellovibrionales; family Bdellovibrionaceae; genus Bdellovibrio. Next base: position 16,038 of record JAGIAF010000024.1, read on the forward strand.
TCATTTGATCAAGCCGAGAAATTTCTCATCAAGCAATTCTAAAGCTAATAAGTAAAGCTGCTCCGAAGGACGGCCTTAGCCGGCGCCACGATGGCGCGAACCGCAAAGCGGCGGCGACCGAGCCAGGAAGGCGTGCCGTCCGTAGCGTGCAGATTTAATTATTAGCTTTAGAACCCCGCTCGAAGCGAGAACGAAAACTCACGGACGTAGAAAAAGAAAAAGGCCAGCAAGGAGGGGATCCGCTGACCTTTTTAAGGGGATTAAAAAAATGATCTCAGCCCACGGAGGGGATTGGGGCTGAGACCCGTATGATCAAGGTTATTATCTAACCTCAGAGATACCAAACACAACAAAGACAACTGTCTTATTTCCAGAGGCGATTCCCGGGAGGGGATCCACAGAATCGCGCCCATAATTCGGAGTAAGAGAGTGCTCTTGTTCAATACCGCTAATCACAACTTGAGAACCAACGAAAGGCGTTAGGTCGAAATCTGCTTTCAGAACGATTGCATTTTGCTGATCAAGAACCAAAACGAACGTTCCATCAGCCAAAGTTGCAAGTTCACCTACGCGAGTCTGATAACCATAATTTTCAGAATTTGAACCCGTGATTTCTTCGCCGTTGATTGCAAGATTTGGAAGTACACCAGCGCGAGCCACTGCGGAAATCGCAAGGACGATCAAGATGTATACGGCAATCAAAGCGTTCTTTACCACGGTTGCGTTCTCCTAAAATAACGTCAGACATATCTACCTAGAGCAAGGTCTGTGCCAATATGAGACACTTCTCCAGATCTCGTATATTCAAGATGGCGTTATTTTTATCCGATCCGCGCACTCGAACTGGAACCAAAGGTAATTCCAGAATGGGTATCAGGTTCAAGTTTGGAACCAGTTTCCTTGACCAAAGCACAGACCTTGAATCGTGTTGAAGCCGACCCGTGTGCCTTGGCAAAAAAGTCAGTATAATCAAGCATCTATGTCACGTATACAGGTCACCTGGGTAGTCCGCACTCGAAATGGGCAAGTTAAAGGCCCTTATTCTACTGAAGCCATTCTTCGCATGATTGGTGAGGGTGTGTTTTCGGGTCAGGAGATGATTTCGAAATTGCCTGATGGCCAATGGACTCAGATCTCTAAAGAAACTGCTTTCTATGACAAACTTCTTGAGGCACTCGAAGGAGTTGTTGAAGTCGATCCGAAAAAAGCGGCGAAGATGGAAGCCGAGACTGTGATCATGAAGCCTCCGACAACAGCGGGTGGTGCGCATACAGCAACCGGTGCAAATACAACTAATAATAATTCTTTGCCTGGTGGTCCTTCTAAAGAGAGTTTTGCGAAGCTTCGTGTGGAAGTTGATAAGGCACCTGCCATTGATGTTTATCAAGCGCCGTCGCAGATTGCTCCCGCTTCTATTCCCGGAAGTGTAACAGCGAATGATGTTAAAAAAGGCTCAGTGATTGATCTCTCTAATGTGAAGAGCATGGAGAAAGATGAAGTTGTAAAAAAGCTAAAAGGTCCATTTGCGATCTTGTTAGTGATTTTACTTTTGGGCGTATGGTTGCTATGGGATTCGGGGCCCGCGCGCGGAGATAAGATTCATCTTTTAGCTCCTGGGAAAAGCACTGCGAATCTTTCAGATGGTGATGTTAAGAAAAAATTGAATGAAGCTTTATTTGCGATGGAGCAAGACACATTTGAGTCTTACTTGGATGCGCAAAATAAATTGGTTTCTATTATTGAGGGTGCTCCGACAAACTTAGAGGTGCGTGCGCTTCTTTGTACGGTGTATCGAGAGTTGTGGCCGTTTGCGAAGCAAGATGCTCAAGATCAAAAAACGATTGCGATGGTGACACAAGGAACTCGCGCGATCAACGTGGTGAGTCCGTTTGGTCAAGTCTGTGAAGCAGTGAAGTTGATGACGACAGGTCGCTATAAGGAAGCTCGTGGCACTGTCGAAGCGACGTTAGAGGGCACAGAGCCCTTCTCCCTCCTCCCCGTTTTGTATGACTATAAAGCAGAGTTGCTAGCGTTTGAGCGCGATTTTGCGAATGCTGTTCCGTACTATCAAAAAGCGGCTCAGCTTTGGGATAAATGGTTACGCCCACAGGTGGCGCTGGCTCAGCTTTACATCTCTCAAGAAAATTTTGCGGAGGCATCGCAAGTTTTGCGCGGAGTTTTGACCAGAAATCCAAAACATCGTGAAGCAAAAATTTTGATGGGGATTACTGAGTATCGC
>JAGIAF010000250.1 GCA_017745015.1 Bdellovibrio sp.
CACTGCACGTTGGAATAACGAAATCACTGAAAAGCTTGAAGAAGGTGCAATCAGCTATCTTGAGTCCTGTGACGGTGTAGAAATCTTCGCAGCTCTTGTTCCAGGCGCTGTTGAATTGCCTCTTGCTTGCCAAGCATTCCTTGATGCTGGTTGCGATGGCGTAGTGGCATTGGGTGCTGTTATTCGTGGGGAAACTTCTCACTACGATTATGTCTGCAATTCTGTAACTGACGGTATCACTCGCTTGATGCTTGATTACAAAAAACCAGTGGGTTTCGGCGTATTGACGACTGAAAACGAAGAGCAAGCTTTGGCTCGCGCTGGTGGTGAACATGGCAACAAAGGTGCGGAAGCAGCTCAAGTTGTTATGGAAATGATCGGCCTTGTGGGTGAAATCCCTGCAGCCATGAAAACAGCTAAGATGATGGCGACTGCTAAACCGGCAGCGGCTAAAAAATCGGCTCCTAAAGCTGCGGCAAAGAAAGCTCCAGCAAAAGCGAAAAAAACCGCGAAAAAAGCTAAAAAGTAATTTAGCATGAGGGCTTAACAGCTATCCACGTAAGGATATTCAGTGAGCGAGATTTCTAAGGATGATTTTCTTCCTCCTGGACCTCAGGAGTTCAAAAAAAGACGACGAGAGATTTTAATAGTTCTCGTCGTCTCGTTCCTGTTCGTTCTTTTAACTTGGTTCGAGATCCGCCTCTTCGCAACCAGTCAGCAACTTCCGTTTGTTCACAGTATCTTTTTCTTCGGCCTGGTGAACTTCAACATCATCTTGCTGTTGCTGTTGCTGTTTATGATCTTCCGCAACGTCGTGAAGGTCTTCGTTGAACGCCAAGGGAAAATCTTTGGTAGCAGTCTTAAAGCAAAATTGATCGCGGCCTTTGTGGCGTTCAGCTTTATCCCTACCGTGCTGATGTTCATCATCTCGGTTTTTTATATCAATTCCAGCTTCGATAAATGGTTCAGCGCCAAAATGGCAGGGGTTCTTAAGAGCTCCATCGAAGTGACGAACGCATACTACTTCAATGCGAAGAAAAAGAACTATCACTTCGCCCATCAGATCGCTGATGCCGTTCGTCCTTTGCACAACAATAAAGACATCCAAAAAAAGGTCGAAGATCTTCGTAAAGAGTTCGCCCTTGATGCGGTGGAGTACTATCCCTCACTCTTTGGTAAGCGTGTTGTCGTTTCTGCAGAAGATGACACCGTTCCCACTGTTCCGGCCGTTTCCCTTGAGTTCCTGCAAAAGGGTATCAAGGTGCAAGCCGAAGCCAGTATCATCCATCAATTCGGTGATGGTAACTTAGTTCGCGTCATCGTTCCTGTGAAGGAAGGCTCCGATCGCGGGGCCATTGTCGTTTCCAGCTTCCTGCCACTTTCTCTGGTCTCGAAGATGGATGACATTTCTACTGCCTATGATGAGTTCCGCGATATCAATCCGCTGGAATATCCTCTCAAGTCTATTTACCTCATCATCTTGGTCTTGATGACCTTTGTGATCCTGTTGGCAGCGACGTGGTTTGGATTCTATCTCGCCAAGCAGCTCTCGATTCCTATCGTGCAGCTCGGTCGCGCCACAAGGCGAGTCGCTGGCGGGGATTATACGCCGTTGCAGATTAAGTCTGGCTCTGAAGAGATCAATGACTTGATCTCAAGCTTCAACCAAATGACCGTGACCCTAGAGAAAACCCTCGAGGAACTAGATCAGCATGCGCAGTATACCGACACGGTTCTTCGTAATGTGAACACGGGTGTGATCTCCGTGGATCAAGCTGGTCGTATCTCTACGATCAACCGTCACGCGGCTCATTTGTTGAAAGTCGATCCAGAGCGCTACATCGGTAAATCGGTTCGTGAGCTTCTGACTCTTGAGTACTTCCGCACGTTCGCGGAATTGCTGAAGACGATGCAGGATCATAAAATTGAAAGTATCCAAAAAGAATTCCGTCTAAATGTTCAAGGTGAAGCGATTCCTCTGCAAATGAGTCTTTCTATCTTAAAGGATGAAAAAGGCGAAGAAGTCGGTAAGGTCTTGGTATTCGATGATATGACTCCAATCGTAAATGCGCAGAGATCTGCGGCATGGACGGAAGTGGCTCGTCGTATTGCTCATGAAATCAAAAATCCACTGACACCCATCAAGCTTTCGGCAGAACGCCTGCAAAGAAAGTTCGGAGCGACAATCACGGACCCAGCATTCAGCGAATGTACTACCATGATTGTAAAACAAGTTGATGGTTTGAAAAATCTTGTGAATGAGTTCAGCAACTTCGCACGTTTGCCACAAGCACGTCCGGTCGTCGCAAACTTTAATAAGGTCGTGGAAGAGTCTTTAGGCCTTTATCGCCAAGCTCATCCCAATGTGACTTTCGATTTCATCCAAGATTTCGAGCTTCCAGAATTCAAATTCGATCCGGATCAAATCCGTCGTGTCCTTGTAAATTTGGTGGATAATGCCGTTGCCGCTGTTGCTAAAGAGTCACAACCGAGTGTGCAAATTGTCACGCGTTATGACCGAGACATCAAAACCATGCGTCTGACAGTCTCAGACAATGGAGACGGGGTGTCAGCTGAGCAAAGAAACCGCATTTTTGAGCCTTACTACTCTACAAAAGAAGGCGGAACTGGGCTAGGCTTAGCCATTGTGAAAAGGATCATCGAAGACCACAACGGATTCATTCGTGCGACAGCCAATGACCCGAAGGGTATGAGAATGGTGATCGAAATGCCAGTAAACGAAGTGGGCGCTTGGAAGCCTGCTGAAGAATAAGAAAGAAGGTCCGTGATGACGGCTCTATCTACAAAAATTCTGATTATCGATGACGAAGCACCGATTCGTGACGTCTTGTCTGCGTCTTTGAAAGACGAAGGCTATCAAGTATTCCTCGCGCACGACGGTGAATCAGGTTTGCAAGCGATCAAAGACGTTCAACCCGACATCGTCTTCCAAGACATCTGGATGCCTGGTAAATACGACGGTATCGAAGTACTTACGAAAGCTCGTAAGGAATTCCCGAACGTAGAGTTCGTTATGATCTCTGGTCACGGGACGATTGAGACGGCAGTTAAGTCGACGAAACTGGGCGCTTGGGACTTTATCGAGAAGCCACTTTCAATGGATAAAATCCTGATCGTGATTTCAAACATCTTGAGCTACCAACAACAAAAAGAAGAAAAAGCTCTCTTGCTTAATAAACTTCGCAAATCTATCGCTTTGATCGGAGAAGCTCCTGCGATCGTAGCGACGAAGCAAGTGATCGCCCGCGTGGCTCCTACAAACTCTTGGGTTTTGATCCAAGGTGAAGCGGGCACGGGTAAAGAGTTGGTAGCACAAAACATTCACTACATGAGTGCTCGTGCCAGTCGTCCGTTTGTTGAAATCAACTGCGGTGGTATTCCTGAAGATCTTCTGGAATCAGAAGTTTTCGGTATCGAAAAAGGCGCAATGCCTGGCGTGGATCGCGCTAAAAAAGGTAAATTGGATCTCGCTCAGGGTGGAACTTTGTACATTGCGGAAATCTGCGAAATGAACAAAGAAGTTCAAGCCAAGCTTTTGGCCTACCTTGATGAAGGCAAATACCACAGAGTTGGCGGCACTGAAGTTGTTGAAAACGACGTACGAGTGATCGCAGCCTCTTCAAAAGATCTTGAAAAAGAGGTTAAAGAAGGTCGCTTCAGAGAAGACCTTTACTATCGCCTGAATGTGATCCCATTCCGTGTGCCGGCACTTCGTGAGCACACGGAAGACATCCCGGTTTTGGTGTCATATTTCTCTGATAACGTCGCTCGTGAAAGCGGTTACCCGAAAAAAGCGATCTCTGAACAAGCCATGAACAAGATGCTCTCTTACCAATGGCCAGGGAACGTGCGCGAGCTTAAAAATTTCATCGAGCGCGTGTATATTCTAACTCCGGGTGAATTTGTGGACGTTCATGACGTGCGTTTCGCCGGCCTTATCGACAAAGAAGACGAAGCCGGCCTTGAGATGCAGGATCTTTCAACGTTCAGAGAAGCCAGAGCTCAATTTGAAAAAGAGTATCTGCTTCGCAAAATCAACGAGAACGGCGGCAACATCAGTCGCACGGCTGAAGTGATTGGCCTTGAGCGCAGTTACTTGCACCGTAAAATTAAAGCCTACGGAATTGATACGAAAGATAACTAAGGAAAACGACAATGTCAGATACAGCGATTAAACCAACACGTTCTGAAAACTATCCTGAGTGGTACCAACAGGTTATCACCGCAGCCGATATGGCTGAAAACTCTCCAGTTCGTGGTTGCATGGTTATCAAGCCTTGGGGCTACGCAGTTTGGGAAAACATGCAAGCTGTCTTGGATCGTATGTTCAAAGATACGGGCCACGTGAATGCTTACTTCCCACTTTTGATTCCACTCAGCTTCCTAGAAAAAGAAGCAGAGCACGTAGAAGGTTTCGCTAAAGAGTGCGCAGTAGTCACTCACCACCGTTTGAAAGGTGATGGCAACGGCAAGCTTGTTCCGGACGGCGAGCTTGAAGAGCCACTTATTATCCGCCCAACTTCTGAAACTATCATCGGTCACCAGTTCGCAAAATGGGTGAAGTCGTACCGCGACCTCCCTGTTTTGATCAATCAATGGTGTAACGTGATGAGATGGGAAATGCGCACGCGCATGTTCCTAAGAACTGCTGAATTCCTATGGCAAGAAGGCCATACGGTTCATGCCACAGCTAAAGAAGCTCAAGAAGAAACTCTTCAAATGTTGGACGTTTACGAAGACTTCGCTCAGAACTACATGGCGATGCCTGTGATCAAAGGTATGAAGACTTCTGACGAAAGATTCCCAGGTGCGGTTGATACGTACACGATCGAAGCCCTTATGCAGGACAAAAAAGCTCTTCAGGCGGGTACTTCTCACTTCTTGGGGCAAAACTTCGCGAAAGCTTCAGGCATCAAATATTTGAGC
>JAGIAF010000251.1:0-3658 GCA_017745015.1 Bdellovibrio sp.
CTTGATCGATTGCAATAAGTGGTGGGAGCTTCGTGGTTTTGTATGCGAGCTGATAGAGATCTAAATTGAGCTTACGAACTTGCTCCGCTGATTGAATGTTGCGCTTAAAAAGCAGGAACGAACCAGGTTTGTAGCTGCTAACGAAGCCCTCGAGGTCCTTATTCATTTTCGTATACGGAAAGCCCACGATGAAAAGCTGCCCCACTTTTTCGTCTAAAGACATAGTGGAAATCTTGGCATCGATGATTTTATCGAGACTATTTGCTTGAGCTAGAACAAGGGCGGGAAAAATACAAATCGCAAGACTAATGCTCAAAATCTGAAGGATTTCCCTGATATACTTCAACATACGACTAGAATATCATTCGCAAAATGCGAGAATAGGCAAGATTTGAGTTACAGCATGAAATTGCACCTTAGTCTTAATTCAAAAGTTAGGGAGATTGCTTTAATTGCGATCTTTTTGTTCTCGGGCGGTGTTTTTGCCCAAGGCGAAGACCCGAATGGTCTTGTCGAAGTAGAAGTTCCTCAAGATAACTTAGCTCCCTACAAAGAACGCCGTGATCATACGGGCATTTACTTTGGGATCGTTTACGAAAACTTTCTTCCCGACAGCTATGTTTCCCCGCAAGATTCATTAACTTATAATAACATGTTTGGTTCCGAGACAATTCCTCTGATTGGGATCAATTTTGATTATAAATGGAATATGTCTTTGGGTTCGTTGGCGTTTGGTTTGGGTGGCGCTATAGGAAGCATCAATGATGCTCGCAGTGGTTCTGATCGAACGTTGGATGTGACGAGGTATTTGGCATCAATTAAATTCACTGCAGACAATTTGATGATGGAGCCCTATGTGGCACCCTATATCGGTGTTTCTGCGTATATGATAGGCGTAAAAGATACCGCTAAAGCTTCGGGATCCACTCAAAAGGTTGAAGTTAGTAAAAATACACCTATTGGCTATGCCTATACTGTTGGTTTATTGCTGCAACTTGATTGGCTAGACTATACCGCCGCAAAACAAGCGACATTTGCTTTTGGTTTGGAGAATACGTTCATCGATATTTTCTTAACTCAGTATACAAAAGCCGGTGGCGATACTGATCCTGACATGCAGACCGACCTCAATTGGGGTGCGGGCTTGCGAATGGAATTTTAAATCAAACTAATCAAGCGTTCCATTTCATCGTGGACCGCAGACCAAGAAATAGTTCCCAATTTAATATTCAAACGATTGTCCGGCGTGATGGAGTACTTCTTACTTTCTTTCATCGCAAGTTGAATGACTGTCGCAGGGTTCAATTTCGTTTTCTCAGTAAAGATTAATGAAATTGAAGAGACACCAGCGCTGATGTCACGTACACCGAGCTCTTTGCATTGACGACGAATCAACATAAGGCCCATTAAGTTCACGGTCTGATCTGGGATCGGTCCGAACTGATCGCGCAGCTCTTCTTCGATGCGATCCAAATCTTCATGTGAGGTGATCTCAGCCAATGCTTTATAGTAACCCAAACGAATACGGATATCTTTGATGTAGGCATCAGGAATAAGAGCCGGGATCTTAAGATTGATCTCCGGATCAAGTTCCATGTCTTCCACTTTTTCACCTTTGGCTTCTGCCAAGGCTTCATTGAGAAGATCCATGTAAAGCTCATAACCAACTGAGTTGATATGTCCGGATTGTTCTTCGCCTAAGATATTGCCAGAGCCACGCAACTCAAGATCGTATTGAGCGATCTTGATACCGCTGCCCAGAGCCGTGTTTTCCTGAATGATCTTTAAGCGTTCTTGTTGTTCTTTATCAAGTTTACGATTTCGCGGCATCATTAAATAGCAATATGCTCTAGTTTTACTGCGACCCACGCGACCACGCAGTTGGTACAACTGGGATAGGCCAAACATGTGGGCGGAATCAATAAACATTGTGTTTGCGCGAGGCACGTCCATACCGGACTCAACAATGGCAGTACAAATGAGCACGTCAATTTCATGATGGAAGAAAGCAAGCATTGCCTTTTCAAGTTCATGTTCTTCCATCTGTCCATGTGCTACGCGCACACGAGCCTCGGGAATAATCTGACGAATTTCGTCTGCTAAGCCATAAATAGACTCAATACGATTGTGAATAAAATAAACCTGACCACCACGAGAAATTTCCGCCGTGATGGCCTTACGAATAGTATCGGCATCAAACTTCGTTACAAAAGTACGAGTGGGAAGTCGGTCCACCGGCGCGGTGTTGATCAAACTTAAATCGCGAATGCCTACCAGGGCCATGTTCAACGTTCTTGGAATCGGCGTTGCCGATAAAGTCAGTGTATCAACACTGTTCTTCATCTTTTTAAGTTTCTCTTTATGAGTGACGCCGAATTTTTGCTCTTCGTCGATAATCAACAAACCTAATTCTTTATAGCCAATTGTCGACCCTAACAGTTTGTGAGTGCCGACGATAATGTCGACCTTACCGTCTTTAAGATCTTGAATGGTTTTCTTCGTTTCCGCTGGAGTGACAAAACGATTGAGCACGCGAATGTCCACGGGCCAACCTTCGAAACGTTTTTTAAATGTTTCAAAGTGCTGGAAAGTAAGAACGGTGGTTGGAGCCAAGACTGCGACTTGTTTTCTAGCTTGTACAGCAAAGAAAGCAGCTCGCATCGCAACTTCGGTTTTACCAAATCCAACATCACCGCAAATCAAGCGGTCCATCGGTTTTGTCGATTTAAGATCGCGAAGAATGTCATTGATCGCACGCATTTGATCGTCAGTCTCCTCGTAAGGAAATCCATTTTCAAAAAGTGCAATTTCATTTTCTTTAAATGCGAACGGCGGGCGATGCATTTCCGCGCGTTTTGCATAAAGGGCTAAGAGATCAGCCGCAATATCGCGAACGTGGGATTTAACCTTGGCTTTGGTTTTTTCCCATGCGGTTCCGCCAAGCTTATCTAATATAGTGGTGGCGCCGGCGCCAGAGAACTTTTGTAGTTGGCCCACGCGATAGACGGGAAGATACAGCTTATCTTTATCCTTAAAACCGACTTGAATGAATTCGGATTCAGCGCCACCGATATTCATGATCTTCAGGCCTTCGTATTGGCCCACACCGTGCTTAACGTGAACAACCAAATCACCAGGTTTTAAATCACCGAAGGAAAGACGCTTGGCTTGCTTTTGAAAATCTTGAGCGGCAGAGGATTCACGGGAACGTTGTTTCTTTCCGTAGAAGTCTTCGTCGCGCAAAAAGATGATGCGATCCTCATCAAGGCGTAAGCTGTCTGAAAGATAGCGCGAGATCACATGTATGACGTGCTTGTTACTATCTTGCTCTTGCAGCCAAGAATCCCAGCGGTATTCATCTTGTGCGCAACGAACAGCTTTAAGTTCCAATTTTTCAAAGATCAATGACAAGCGATCAATGTGTGACTGGTTTTTAGAGCTGACGAAGATGCGATATCCGTCATCGCGCCATCTATGAAGTTTATTGGTCGCAGCTTGTAACCACAGTTCTGAGCCTACTGGATTGGTTAGCGATAAGTTCGTAAAATCTTGAGTCAAAGCTGTGCGATACTCAACATTTGTATCGGCTGAGTTTTCTGAATCAAAGTATTCTAGTGATGAAAAATAAACCTGTCGTGAGTTCTCTGGAAAAGGAATT
>JAGIAF010000251.1:3668-4912 GCA_017745015.1 Bdellovibrio sp.
AATTTGATCAAATGCTTGATATAATAATTCCAACTCAGGGCGAATCACGTGAGTATCACTAGTAATATAGTCGGCTTTAAGCTCGGCCCAGGACTCATCCGCACAGCGAGAGATTTCAACCGGATCTAAGAACCAAAGATTCAAAGCGCCCGGGAAATGATCTAGTGGATGTGCAAGATCTCCATAGAAATAGGGAAGTAAGAATTCAATTCCTGGAAACGAATTCATCAACACCAGCGAACGCAACATTTCGTCGGCCTCTGCTTTATCGACCTTGCGATCGTCAATTGAGGCGCGCACTCGTTGTAAAAGTCTTTCGTGAGTTTCGTCGCGATAAAGAATTTCTTTTGCCGGCGTCAGAATGACAGACTTGATTTCATCGGCACTGCGCTGATCATCGATACTAAAGTGGCGAAGAGATTCAACTTGATCGCCGAACAAATCCAAACGCACTGGCATCTCAACCGTTGGCGGAAAGATATCAACGATCCCACCGCGAAGGGCGTATTGACCTTTATCTTCCACCATCGGTGCGGAAACATATCCCAATGAATTTAAATAACCTGCGATGTCTTCCGGAAGTTCAGATCCCGATTCAATATATCGCGAGCTTTCCTTCAGAATCTTCGTCGGCAGAGTTTTTTGCATCAGCGCGTCAGAAGATGCGATGAAGATTTCCCCGGCCTTTGCAGCTTGCGCTTTCGCGAGAAAACGAATGCGATCCGAACTGCTTTGCGTGTTCGGATAAAGACCCGAGTAAGGAGAGACGTCGAATGCAGGTAGCACAACGCTTTGACGAGTTGGGTCAAAGAACTCCAAGAGCTGCTGAAGTTTCATGGCTTCTGCATGACTGCCAACGACAACAAGATGCGGCAAGCTGTTGATTTTTTTGGAGTAAGTTTGTGACAAAAAGAAAGCAAGAGCGAGCGGAGACGAGACTCCGGTCACTTGAACTTTTCCTCGGGATGTTTCAAAGGCTCTTTCGATGATCGACTCGAGCCTTGTGTGAGTCATTTCGGCTTTCATTTTGTGGGCCTATGTTGCCATGGTTATCGCCTTGTTTCCATTCATATTTCTTGGATTTCAGAGGCACCACATATATAACTAATTGAAATCCAAATAATAACGACAACTTTGGAGGGTTTGTGGCACTCGGTGGAATCATTTTCATCGTTATTTTTATTGCGCTATTTGGCAGTTTTTTGGTCTGGCTTTCAATCAAGACAGGCGGAAAAGTGCATTAT
>JAGIAF010000252.1 GCA_017745015.1 Bdellovibrio sp.
CTTTTGAAGGCTCAAGAACTTGATCCATCTAATGCCGTTATTCAAAACAGCTTGGGGCAGGTTTACTTTCTGCGCGAACGCTATGAACTTGCAGAAAAACAATTTCGCAAAGCTATCACACTAGACAAGAACTTCACCGATGCTCGCAACAACTTGGCTCGCGTTTACATCGAAGAGGGTAAGTATGCTGATGCAGATCGCGAACTCAATATCGTTCTAAACGATTTGACTTATCCTGACATCGACAAAGCCTTTAATAACTTAGGTCTCTCTAAGTTTAACCAAAAGCAGTATGCAGCGGCACAAGATGCATTCTTGAAGGTACTCAAGGTACACTCTGACGATTGCATTGCTAACACCTACTACGGTCGCGCTTACTTTGAACAAAAGCAGTACGACCAAGCCGCAGAGGCCTTAGACCGTGCAATTGGGTTCTGCCAAAAAAATCTTTATGACGAGCCCCACTTTTACAGTGCATTGGCCTATTACCGCCTCGGTGACAAATCGAAAGCGATGGCCCGCTTTGAAGAGCTCCTCAAGTATTATCCTGAGGGCAAGTACCGTGAAAAAGCGAAGGGCATGTTAGATCTGATTCGAAAGGGACACTAGATGAGAAAAACCGGTGAAATTTTAAAAGCAGCCCGCGAAGAAAAAGGCCTTTCCCTTAATGAAGTGGGTTTGTCTTTAAAAATTAGCAGCAAAGTTTTGAACGCCATCGAAACCGGTGACGAGTCCCAACTGCCGGCAAAGACGTTCCTTCGTGGCTTTGTAAAGAGCTACGCGACCTTCTTGCGTTTGGATCCAGATAAAGTTTTAGAGTCTTTCTATGAAGAAATGGGAAGCACAAAACCAAAACCTTATATCCGCCCCAGTACGACTCCGGAAAAAGAAGTCATTGAAGAGAAAATCCCTGAGGCTTCCAGCACTGAGTCTGAAGCCACTGTAACTCCGATTCGCAAACAAGCGACGGCTCCTACTCGCGCGGAAAGCTATTCTCCGCTTCAAGAGAAGAAAAACACTAAAACCATCGCTGTGGTTGTCGTACTTGCGATCTTGGGTGGTTTGATCATCTTCACTAAGAAAATGATCGATAAATATTCTAAAGAAGCCGAAGTTCCCACAGCAGAAGTGGCGCAAACAATGGAGAACGCAACTCCAGTGACTGCGATTCCTTCCCCTGCGGCGCCGGTTGAGTCTATGACTCCGGAAGCAACACCCACAGCCTCTCCACTTTCGAATCTCACAAAGGCAGAAGAAGAGAAGACGGCTCCTGTGACTATGGCAAGTCCAGCACACAGCCCGACTCCGATCTCTTCTCCAGTAGCCACTCCGTCTCCAACGACAGCTGCTACTGTTGCGGCAACGCCTGCCGCAAGCCCAGCTACGACAGCGTCACCAACTCCAACGGCAACTCCGGAAGAGAAAAAGAAGCCCGTTGAGTTGATTGTTGAAGCCTTGGATACAGTTGAAATCGAATACTCTGCACCAAATGGCAAACCACAAAAAATCAAGCTCTCTGCTGAGCAAGTTCATACTTTTAAAAGCAAAAGCGGTTTGAAAATTAGTTTCTCTAATGGTGGTGCTGTAAACTTGATCCTAAATGGTAAAGAAATAGGCATCCCGGGAGATTTGGGTAAACCAATCAAACTGAGCTACTAATCTTGAAAGATCTGAAAAAACTGTGGCTTATCAGCCTTCTTGTTAAGCTTGTCCTTGCAGCACTCATTCCCTTGAGTGCTGATGAAGCGTATTACTGGGTGTGGTCACACCGTCTGCAACTTTCTTATTTTGATCATCCGCCAATGGTGGCTTGGTTGTTCTATCTCGGCCACTTCTTAGAACCCTTCCTGCATGCTGTTCGTTGGCCTGCGGTGATTATGGGACACTGTGCTTTAGGTGCCGGCATTTTATTGCTGAAGAACTATTTGTCAGAAGAACGCATCCGCGTGTGGATGTATTTAGTTTTGTTCTCCCCACTCCTTGGTTTTGGATCCCTGATTGTGACTCCCGATTTGCCTGTGATTTTCTTCTGGGTTCTGGCCATGTATCTCTTCGAACGCATTCTCACTCAAAGAAACTTAGTGAGCTATATCAGTTTAGGCGCGGCTCTCGGCTTGGGGTTCTGCGCGAAATATCATATCGTACTGTTTGTTCCTTGTCTTTTTGCCTACATTCTTTTTGAAAAGAAATGGAAAGAGGTTCAATGGAAGTATGTGCCTGCAACTTTAATTGCGGGTCTTATTTTCTGTGCTCCCGTTTTACTTTGGAATTATCAAAATGATTTTGCTTCATTTAAATTCCAACTAGCTCATGGCTTGGAGCGACCCGAGTACAAGCCTGACTGGACAATATCTTATGTTCTTGCCCAAGTTTTAATTCTGTTTCCATTGGTGGTATGGGCTGCTTTACGTTCTAAAGTTCAAGGCATCATGCGCCTCTTGATCTACTTTGCTTGGCTGCCACTAGCTTTCTTCTTATTCACGTCGTTCAAAGCCCTGGTGGAAGCGAACTGGCCTATTATTGCCTATCCGGGGGTGTTTGCGTTAGCTGCCTTTCACCCAAAAATGCAGAAGTGGTTGCGCTATTACGTCGGCTTCTTCGGGTTCTTAATTGCAGTTGTACTTTGCACTCTTTTTGTCCCTGAGTTGAGAAATCTAAACTCCAAAATTAGTGAGCCCTATGATTTCGAAAAGCTCGCGGCGGAGACTGCAGCTTATCAGCCACTTTATGCAAGTTCCTACCAAATGACTTCGTCGCTTTGGTATTTTAGCAAAACTCCGGTGTTCAAACTCAAAGATATCAGTCGTTTTGACTTCTTTGACACGCTCCCCGAGGCAACTCCATCTGGCTCTCACTTTTATTTAGTGAAGCGCAAAGGTAATAGTTTACCGGGCTGGATTTCCGAACAACAATGGACCTACAAGGAGATCAAAAAGATCTCCCCTGATTTTGTTGTTTTGGAATTCACACGCCCATGATGAAGTCGCTTGTTGTACTTTCTTTTTTATTAGTTACTTACTTCTTGTACGGATTTTATATCAATCAGTACGATACTGCTGTCATTCCAAGACAACTTACAACGGCTCATTCTTCCAATTTCTATGACTATAAAGGTGTGATGAATGTCCACACCGATCTTTCAGCCGGCTCTGCACAACCAAGCTTCGTGATTACTTCCGCGAAGCTTGCGAATTTGGATTTTTTGATGTTCACAGATTTGAACTTGTTCAATATGCCGACATCCTTTGAATCCTATCACGGAAATCTGCTCGTGCTTTCGGCCGGAAAATACAGCTACCTCGATTCTCGCTTGATGTACTACTCCCTCACTCAAGAAAGCATCGGAAATACGCTTGGCGAAGCTCAAGTTAAGCTCGCCGACTTAATCACTCAGAAAACTGGCGCTAATAAAGACTCTCTGACGATTCTCGCTCATCCTTACAAGGCCGGCTATTCTTGGGCTGGCGAAATTCCAACGGGACTTGATGGTTTTGAACTTTTGAATCTCAAGAGTCTTTCCAATCGTGCCTGGGGTGAATCCAAGCTTTCCGTTATTTGGAGCTTGTTGATTTATCCATTTAACCCGCGCCTTTCATTCTTGCGTATTTTCACGGAGCCGACAGATGAAGTTGCTCTGCTAGATAAATTGTCACAACAAAGGAAAGTTGTGGTGTATGCGGGAACCGAAGCCTCCGCACGCGCTATTCCTCTGGCAAACTATTTCATCCGCTTTCCGAGCTATAAAAGATCGTTTGAGATTATGAGCAATCACATTTTGCTTAAGTCGGAACTTACGGGAAGCTTTAATAGCGATCGCACTAAGATCTTCAATGCCCTTAAACAAGGGAACTTCTATATGGCCCTTGATATGTTGGGCGATCCGAAGGGCTTCGTAGCCACTCTTGACGACGACACCCACTCTTACTTGATGGGATCTGAAGTGAAGCTAAGCAAGAATATGGCTATGAAAGTGAAGCTCCCAGCCAAGCCAAAAGACTTCTTTGAAATCATTGTTTATAAGAATGGTCAGTCTGTGGCCCGCTATAACCAACCTGAATTTGTGATGCCCATCAAAGAACCCGGCGTTTATCGCGTGCAGGTTCGCGTGAGCCCGATGCTACCAATTCCCGATGCAAAGAAATGGATCTCTTGGATTTATACTAATCCGTTTTACGTGAGACCTTAGAAGGTATTTCAATAACCAAGCCCTCAACTGGCTCGTTCTGACAGGCTAAACGCTCCACTTCTGTAAAGCCACGATCCGCCGCCATCTCTGCCTCGACTTCGTTTCTTGGTGGCAGTTTTTCAAGGCCTTCGCGCACAAAAACACGACAAGTACCGCAGGTTCCAAAGCCACCACAGGTATGGTTCAGAGGAATGCCTTCTCTTAAGGCAACCTCAAGAATGCTTCCATCCTTATGACTCACCTGGGCATTTCGGCTCTCGGGCAAAAAGGTTATATATTTTCCGGACTTAGGCTTCACTTCCTAGAACTCCTTCAAAGAGCCACTCTTTTGTTGAAAGGGCCCTTCCCATTTTGTATCAATGTTTCTATGAGATTTGTAGCTTTTGACTTTGAAACAACTGGAACAGTACCTGGCGTAGACCAAATCATCGAAATCGGAGCTGTGCGCTTCATCGATGGTCAACCTGAATCCGTTTTCGCAACACTTGTTGATCCTCTTCGCCCAATTCCTCCAGGCGCTTCTAAAGTGAATGGTATCTTTGACGACATGGTTAAAGGTAAGCCGACAATCGATACGCTTTTGGATTCTTTGGCTGACTTCTGCGGTGACGACATTATGGTAGCCCACAATGCTCCCTTCGATGCTCAATTCCTAACTGCTGACGTAAAAAAGCATGAATCAAAAGCTCCACGCGGCTTGGTATTGGACTCTTTGCCAAT
>JAGIAF010000253.1 GCA_017745015.1 Bdellovibrio sp.
ATTCTGCACCTCGCGCAATTGACAATATTCAATGAATACACAATCTTATGTATTGCGAAAGGAACCTTCCATGGCAGAAGAAAATAACTCTGAAAATCCAACCCCTGCAACGCCTGAAAATGCACTTCAAGAGCAGGTTGAAAAATATAAAAATGACTTTCTTTATCTGCGCGCGGAGTTTGAAAACTACAAACGTAATGCTATCAAAGAACGTTCAGATTTAATCAAATACGGTGGAGAAAGATTCATTCGTGATCTTTTGGAAGTCGTTGATAATTTTGATCGTGCTTTGCAAGTCAATGTCACGCCTGAGAATCTTCCTACCTTCAAGCAAGGTGTTGAGATGACAGCACAGGAACTTAAGAATCTTCTTACTCGTCATGCCGTGACGGAAGTTCCAACTGAAGGTGTGCCGTTTGATCCAGCTGTACACGAAGCCTTGTCGAGTGAGGCGACTGATAAAGTTGCCCCAGGACATGTCGCACGTGTATTCAAAAAACCTTACAAACTTCACGACAAGGTTATTCGCACGGGCCAAGTGGTTGTTGCGAAGAAACCCGAGTAAAGAGGCTGTGATTGTCTAAAAAAGACTTCTATTCCCTTTTGAATGTTTCTCGAACTGCGACTGCGGATGAAATCAAAAAGTCCTATCGTAAACTTGCGATGCAGTACCATCCCGATAAAAATCCGGGTGATAAAAAAGCAGAAGAGAAATTTAAGGAACTGAGCGAAGCCTATGAGGTGCTCAGCGATCCTAAAAAGCGCGAAATGTACGATCAATTTGGTCATGCAGGCGCACAAGGTGGTTTTGGCGCTGGCGGACCTTTTGGTGGTGCTGGTGGCTTTGGAGGCTTTGGCGGAAATCATGGTGGTGGCTCTCAATCTGGTGATCCATTCCAGGATATTTTCGGGGATGTTTTTGGAGATATCTTTGGTGGAACACGTGGCACGGGAGCAGGAGCTGGTCCGCGCGCTCGCCGTCCCACGAAAGGTACCGACCTTCGTTACACCCTCAACGTAAGTTTTGAAGAGTCCGCAATTGGTACAGAAAAAGTTATCAGCTTCATGCGCCAACGTGGCAGTAAAGAAGAGTCCGCAAAACTTTCTGTGAACGTCCCTGCGGGCGTTAAAGAAGGTCAGCGTCTTAAACTCTCCGGCGAAGGGGATGCAGGCACTAGTGGTCAAGCTGGTGATCTTTACGTGATTATCTCTGTTCAAGAGCATCCACTTTTTAAGCGTGCTGATAACGACGTTACCTTGGATCTTCCGATTTCGTACACCTATGCGATCCTTGGCACAAATATCGAAGTTCCCACTCTCACGGGAAAGGCGATGATTCGCATTCCTCCGGGAACACACTCTGGTCAAATTTTTAGACTTAAAGGAAAAGGATTTCCTAAAATCGGTGGTTTCGGTTCCGGCGATATGCTCGTGCGTATTCTTGTAGATACGCCAAGTCACATCTCCAATCGACACAAAGAGCTGATTGAGGAACTTGCTAAATCTGAAGAGCCTACACCCATGGTGAAAGCCTTCCAGGAAAAAGTCTCTCACCTAATGAGGAATCGTAAATGACATCCAAGATCACCCTGATTACTGCAGCTTGCCTATTGGTATCTTGTACGACGGTTGCAACGAAGCGACCTGAACTTAAACAACAAACACGCCAAGCCGCCCCCGCAAAAAAGGCCAAAGGCATGGCCGGTATGACATCAGGTAAGCCACCACAACAAGGTGCCACTGTTCAGCCTGTGCCATCTGTCGCGGCACCGACGGATCCCCTTGAAGCCCTAAAAGCTTTGGTCAACCAATCTATTCAAGCACCCACAAAACAAGAGCAAGACGTTTATCGTCTGCGTGCCATTGAAGATGTCGAAAACCGATTAAATGAAAGACAGCTTGAAGAAGTTGCGGGAAATTCTGACTACGGTTTCTTGCGTGGTCACGCTATGTATCGCTTAGGTGAAAAATCTTTGGATGAAAGAGATTTGTCTCGCGCGAAAAAGTACTTCTCTGGAGTTATTGATTATCTTCCAGGGAGTGATCTTGCCGCTCGCTCTCAAGATATTATTTCTCAACTCGAAGCGGCGCGAAATGTTTCTTCAAAAACGGTGGGCGTCGTCTTGCCTCTCAGCGGAAAAAATGCACCCGTAGGCCAACGCGCTTTGCGTGGTCTTGAAATGGGTCTAGGTCTTCATGTTCCTGGATCTGGTTTTAAATTGGCCGTGATGGATTCTGAAGGTAACCCCGACTCTGCTCGCCGCGGAGTTGAACGTTTGGTGAAAGAGGACAACGTTATTGCAGTTGTTGGAAGTCTCCTTAGCAAAACAGCACCCGCTGTCGCTGCGAAGTCTGATGAACTCGGCGTTCCAAGTATCGCCCTGTCACAAAGATCTGGTTTAACGGAAATCGGTCCGACAGTATTTAGAAATTCTCTGACAAGTGAAATGCAAGTTCGTCAGCTCGTTCGCACTGCAATGGACGATATGGGCATGAAGAAGTTCGCAGTGCTTTATCCGAATGATCAGTACGGTGTGGAATTCACCAATATTTTCTGGGATGAAGTTTTGGCTCGTGGTGGACAAATCACGGCAATTCAAACTTACTCGACGAAAGAAACAGACTTCCGCTTAGTCATTCAACGTCTCGTTGGCACTTATTATGGCGAAGGTCGTCAGGATGAGTTCAATGTTCGTTTGAAGGAACTCAAGCAGTCAGACAAAAAACGCTCTGCGCGCAAAGATAATACTGAAACAGTTTTGCCTCCTATTACTGACTTTGACGCCATCTTTATTCCAGATAGTGCCAAAGCAATGGGGCAAATTGCTGCGATGCTTGCATTCAACGATGTACGCGGTGTGAAGCTTATGGGAACGAACTTGTGGAATACTCCTGGCGTTGCGAAACGTGCGGGAAACTTTGCCAATAATTTAATTTTCGTCGACAGCATGGCACCAACAGCTCAAGAGCAATCACGTTTCCTTGCGGAGTATAAAAATCTGTATGGCGAAACGCCATCCCTGATTGAAGTTCAAGCTTATGATGCTGGACTTATCCTGCGCCAACTAATCGCTTCAGGAGCCGATTCTCGCGAGTCTTTGGCTCGACGTTTGACCGACCTTAAGAAGTTCCCAGGTGCCCTTGGCAGCCTTACTATGAGCTCTGAGCGCGAAATTGAGCGCCCTGTGGTTTCTTTGACCGTGGAAAAAGGTGAAATCGCCCCCCTCCGCCTTCGTCAATAGGCTCCATAAGAATATTTAATGACAAAAAATTAACCGCCCCCCTGCACCTCGTCGTCTTAGGAACACCAACGACGATGAGGTCGTGAATCAAAAGAAGGGGGTCGTTATGAAGAGTCAAATTACCGAAACAATCGTTACTGAATGCCGCAAGAAACTTCTAGTTTCCAAGGCCGAAATCTTGAATCGCTTCAGAACGGCTCAACGCGAATTCGTGCATACAGAAAAGTCAGGCGACGAAGGAGATGTTTCAGTTGCACATATCGCGGAGCACTCTTTTTTAGTTTCACAAGAGCGCATGAGAAATCAACTCGCGGAGATCGAGATGGCCCTCGCGCGAATAGAACAAGGCACTTTCGGTGTGTGTGAAGAGACGGAAGAACCTATTGAAGCGGATAGACTTCTCGCAATTCCCTGGACACGTTTGAGCATTGAAGGCGCTGAGATGCGCGAAGCAGTTGGCAGAAAATACGCTCGATAATGCTACTTCGCTCGTCGGAGTAGCGCAGCAAAGCAGTGCTTACTAATTCGTCACGCGCTGCTTTTTTAGTGACACATTAACCATCCCCCGCAATAAGGAACCGAAACTAGCGATCATCATATCGGGGGGTGAGATGAACGCAATCGAACTAAATAATAATGATCTTGAGAATCTTAAAGAGTCTTTGCTTTTCCAAAAGAGCTCGATCCTTAATAAGTCTCACGAGTTCAAAGCAGAACAATCCAGTATTTCTGGTAACGGCGATGAAGCAGAAGTTGCTTCACAGGACGTTGCAAATAATATTTCCATTCATCTACATGAAAGAGATCGCACAGCTCTTTATGCGATCGAACGCGCTCTGGGTAAAATCTCCGATGGGACTTATGGCCAGTGCGAAGCCTGTGGCGAACTTATAGGTGCGCGCAGACTTCAGGCTAGACCTTTCACAGCCCTTTGTATTGAGTGCATGGAAGAACAAGAGAGCCAATCGAATCTTTTTAATTAATAAGCGAAAACACTCATTGGATGAGGTCCACTGACATGGATGTCAGTCCAATTTTTTGTTTCGATCGCTGAATATCACAAGTTTAGTCTTTAGCAAAAATCGTCTCACACCGAGAAGACTCATACCTGAAACACAATTCCCGCATCAACGCGGAGGAGCGGTATGAGTTTTGACGATAAAGTTCTTGAAATCCCACAGACCCTTCCCATGCTACCTGTGAGAGACATCGTTGTTTTTCCTTACATGATTATTCCATTATTTGTAGGTAGAGATTCATCGATCCGTTCCGTAGAAGAAGCTTTGGCAAAAAATCGCCTTATCTTCTTGGCTTCACAAAAAGATATCGCTGAAGAAAACCCAACTCCAGATTCTATCTACACTGTAGGTACAATCGCGATGATCATGAGAATGCGCAAACTTTCTGATGGTCGCGTAAAAATCCTTATCCAAGGTGTGGCTAAAGGCCGCGTTAAAAATTTCTCTAAAACTTCACCTTCATTTGAAGTAGCTGTTGAGAAGATCGAAGAGATCCCGACTCAAAAAACAGTTGTTGAAAATGAAGCATTGATAAGAACAGCAAAAGAGCACATCGAGCGCATCATCGCTCTAGGTCGCCCTCTTTCTCCGGACATCTTGTTGGTGCTTGATGATGTCACTGATCCAGGC
>JAGIAF010000254.1 GCA_017745015.1 Bdellovibrio sp.
TCCATGGAGTGCAACGACATCACGCCCTTAACCTGGAAGGCAGTTTTTACAGGGATGACTAGCTAATAACGGCAGTTCGGGTCCTAAATCGCTTAAATCATACGGATAACTGGTACAAGCCTTGCTCCGGCATTGAGGATTACAAAATGAGGTCCTTCATGACGGTTTCTAAGATCTATTCAGTGCTATTGGCTTCTCTTATGACAGCAGGTGTTTCTTCGGCTTCAGCTGGGAATTACTGCGCAGCCATTCGCGGTAACGGCGAGTTAATGCCCGCTCACTGGGGTGCGATGTCAAGCCTCGTTGAAGATAATGGACTTCCTTCGGCTATGGCAGGCGGCAGCTCTGCAACCATCACGATGTTTTTACTTGAAAGCCTTTCGCAAAACCCTCGAGTGCAAACAAATAGTGAACGCGCACTTTTGATTAAGTCCTTCCAAGGTTATTTCGAAACCATGACTCAAACTCCAGAAGGTAAAGCCATTCAAGCGTTGCTTGCCGATAAGAACACTTTTGAAAGCCTCGTCGCCTCTGCAAATAGAATTGACGATGTGCTTGGAAACCCGACGGCAAAAGAGTTGCTGGTTAAAAATCTCAGCAATCTGCAAACGTTGATGGAGTCTCAAGACCTTCAAGAAATTATCAATCCAGATTTCGTAGTTTATGTGCAAAGAACTTTGATCCTTGCTAACCAGAAAAACTCTAAAGCCCAATCCATCGCACTGTATCGCAGTGCTCAAATTACTCACGCGATTAAAAACTTTGGCAGCTTCGATTCCGTGACAGATAAAACTCTTTTTGTTCGCCCGGGCTTGATTGACTTTAAGAAGCTCGCTCTTATCATCGGCAAAATGGGTAACTTCTATGCGAACTACAATAACGAGTCCGCAGCTGGAAAACAGATCGAACAACGCATGAAGGACTTCTTGCAGCTCTGCACGCCGGGATCAAAAGATCTTACTTGGCGTGAGCTCACGCAAGCCAAACCCGCCTGCGCTCAGCTCTTGGGCAGTGCTGTTTTGATGTATCGTGAGTCTGGCGCCAAAGGCAAAAGTCGCGTGAATGAAAATATCGGCGCTTATATTCCATCCTTCGCAAC
The DNA here is from genome assembly GCA_017745015.1 of Bdellovibrio sp. Lineage (GTDB taxonomy): Bacteria > Bdellovibrionota > Bdellovibrionia > Bdellovibrionales > Bdellovibrionaceae > Bdellovibrio. The sequence goes on from JAGIAF010000254.1 coordinate 1,100, forward strand.
GACATCGGTACTAAGCGGTGCCGCAGTGGAGAAGTACGTGAACCTTTATAAGGCCTATCAGATGACCACGGACTTGAATTTCGGTGACTTCTCCGTCGCTCCGAATGACTTGCATTTCGGTTATTGGGGATACTCTTCTGATCTTGCCAAAATTGAGAACCAACTTAGAACAGCCCCGGAATATAGAAATGACTTGAAATCTCAGATGTTCATGTCCCTGGGAGATAGTTCTTGGGCGAAGGTTCTTGCGACTTCCCCTGCAGAACCGGGTCTTGCGCGCATTCAAGCTATGCCCAACAACTTGCTTTCTGCTGGCGGTTGGAGTGACTTGCATCCTGTTCTAGTTTTGAAGGCGTTTGGCTGCGATAACGTGATCTATGTGACTCGCAAAGGTGAAGAGTCGGCATTTGCTCAAGGTGTGTTCCGTCGCTTAACTTTAGCTGACGACAATACCATGAACCAGCTTTACAGTACTTCCAACCCGAACAGCTCAATGATGCGCTCTCAACAAGCGGCAACGAAAATCAAATGTACGGATTGGAATGCCTTTAAAGTAACAGAGAACTTGACGGGCCTAGTTGCAGAATCAATGCGTGCTCCACTTATTGATTCGCCAAACTGTCAGTAACCTATTCCGGATCTGGCTTCGCTGTTTGATCTTCGTCATCCTCTGAATCTGCAGAGTCATCTGGAGGAAGCTCGGTCTTGCCATTTTTTAGGTTCGCCGCGACCGATGAAGGTGTTTTCGCAAGAACAGCATTGCATGAAGGCTTGGCTTTAAAGAAATGTTTCCACATCTCTTCGCCCGTCTTACCCGGAATATCGGGTTTTTGCAACTCAGACCCCATATAGGAGTTTGCATGACTAAACTCTTTGAGGCGTTTTAATTTAGGGATTTTTCGTTCGCCATCACACTCCCCTTGAGAAGCCTTGCCACCTTCAGCAATGAAACTGAAAGCTTTTGGGGGGCCTTGCTTTTTCGCATATGCAAAAGAGCCCACATGAAGCATCGGTTGAAGAAGCAATACACTCGCCACGATCACTGATTTTTTGAACTGAATTTTCAACATATGTGAAAATGCTAACAATAAAAATATTCAGAATCAAATGCCGTAACGCAGACGTTCACCAAGTCGTCCTCAAGAACGACTGCTTCCCTCCCAACACTTTGTTGCATGATTCTTTGACTTAATCACACGTGCTTCGATCCACTGCTCGCGCATCTCTTTTTCATCAACCTTATAAACGACACACATACGCCTCAAAAGATCGCATGAGGGCGCTCTTTTTCCTCTTTCAACATTCGAAAGAAATTGAGATCTTTCATAACCTAAAAGACGGGATGCCTCTCCTTGCGATAAGAGTGCATCGATTCTCTTTTGTTTTAAAAAACTTCCCAGAATCACATTTCACCTCGATGTCAGCAAGATAACTCATTTATTTCAGGATACTAAGCGTTCAATGATCCATGACAGACTCATAATGGAAAACATCTTACTTCGGATGAAACCATGAACATTGGTAAGCAGTGACCAATACCTAACCAACGAATTTGCATTTCATCAATAGCGAGGCAATTTCACTCCCGTCCTTCGGCGCTCGTGATACAACAAGATATTGTGGGAAATTCCGCGCATGAGAATGTGTTACGGTCGCTTTTTCCGTTCTAAATTTCTGTATACTTTTATCGTCCTATTTCTAACGATGAAAGCGCATGGCGCTTTTCAGTTGCAAAGGGTTAACGTCCAAGAACTTGCCAATTCCATCGTCGCCTTGATGTCATTTTCAGCCATCCCCGATCTGGCATCTAGCTCACTTGCCGTCAACAATGCCCAAACGGGCAATCCCGCCATCTCCATGACTCAATTTGGTGGGGGCTTTACGATCAGCCATTCGACACCACTATATCTTGAGGGGGCTGCGGCTTATAGTCGTTATGATCCTAAATTCATAGCCTCCGACGGAACAGAGACTCGATCGGTTCCACTCAAATGGAATTCAGGAACCCTTCAAGGTGGCGTCGGCTGGGATTTCGAAATTGCTCGCAATTGGGTGATCCGCCCTATTTTCAATTTCTCTTTTGGGATGATTTTCAGTGATACCGAAATCGGTGCCGCAGTAATTGCAGATTACAAGGGAATGGAGGGGCTGGACTTTCTCGACAATGGCAATCTCACTGTCGGTGGCCTAGGTGGTGCGGGAATGATTGCCTATGAGTTCCACGATGATATTAAGGGTGAGGATGTCGATTTGCAGCTTCGCTATTCCTACATTCATTTACAGAGTATGGGTGGCAGTCGCTCCGTAAGTGGTTACTCTGATTCAGAGACGGCGAATATTTACTATCGCTTTCGTGCGCCAATGTTCGATTGGCGTTTACTCGGCGAGCCCTTTCGATACGTCTTAGAAACTTCAGGTTCGCACTATATGGGTGATCAGACTGGAGTCCTGGGCTTTCACTATCTTGCAACAGTGGGAGCCGGAATCGAATTAGATTCCAGTGACTACAACGTGTGGGTCACTCGCACACGTCTTGTCGGTCGTTATATGTTCGGTGATAACGTCACGGGCTGGTCCGTGGGTTTGGCTTGTTCATTTTAAGAAGGAAATGAGAGAGACATGAGCATTCTGAAATCCCTCACGACAGAATCCCAACAGCATAAAGACTCTAATATTTCCTTTGGCAAAAATAATGGTGGGATTTTCGACGCCTGGGTGTGGTTTTAAAAAATCAGCTACCGCTTTTCGTAATTCTTCGGGATTCCTGACACTCACGCCAAGACTTTGTATATACGATTGGAAGTCTTCAACGTTTTTAATCACCTTCACCATCGACGCTCTGAGCTCAATGTCTCCAGTGTTTGTACCGAACTCGCCATTTTTGAGTTTGGCGATCCAGTCCTTTTCGCCTATTACCTTGCCAGCCCGACTTACAACAACTCCATTACTAAAGATCTGACCCGATTGAAGGGTATAGTCTGGCCCTAGGGAATCATCCACCGCTGATTTGCGAAAGACCTCACTGACCGCGCTGGCTTCAGTGAAGGGAGTGCTGTTCGCCCAGCGATCTTGGGCGAAACATTGAAAAGAAATCAACAAGGTAAGTAATGCTGCAAATTTCATATCAAATCCTTTCGATATAAACTTTGAACGAATGTAATTCCTAGGAGCTGCTATTGTTTAGTACAAGTCAGCTCAACAAATGCTTTTGAGTCCGGCTGCGACGTTTTCAGCAACGGAGTCGGCACACCATTTTTCATGATGACCGTATAGTACAGTGAGACCCCTTCGAAGACTTTGGATTGAATCGCGCCCGAAGAAGAAGAAATCACATTGCCTTGCGATTGAGTTAGGCCCTCTAACAGCCCTGCTCCTACTCTGAAATCGAGAGTTGCGTTGTCATAGGCCACCTGACCATTCAGTGAAAGAAACTTGATCTGACCGTCACAGAACGTCTTTGCTGAATCCACGCAACGGTTACCACCGACAAGAACTCGGTAAATGATATTGGCGCCAAGTTGCATATCACTATTAGTACAGAAATAGTTCACTTGATATTTCGGTATCTCAGTTACAACGGAAGGCACGTCCGTGTTTGAGAACATCAAACCGACAAACCGTCTTACATAATAAGAACTTGCGGGGCGTCCTTGATCTCGGGCTTCTTTATAAGCCATTTCATGCATCGCTAAAGCCACTTTGCTTCTCGGAGAAAACGCATCCCAAATTTCTTTTTTAACCAAAATGCGCCCGCTCTGATGATAGT
>JAGIAF010000255.1 GCA_017745015.1 Bdellovibrio sp.
GGTGTGGGTATGGCAGTGAATCCGGATAAGAACTATCCAGATTATGTTTTTACTTACGGTATGCTTTGGCACTTCAAAGAAACAGGCTTGTTCTATCGTACAGCTGATGAAATCCCCTCTGGCACATTGGAGCTTCAAGGTGGACAAGGTCTTCACTCTGGAGAGCCGACTCCGCAGTATCTTCCCCAATACGTGCGCCAAATACTTAAAGAGTTCTTTAGAGATCAGGGCATTCTTCGCCCACGTATTTTGGTGATGAGCACGGATCGTAAACACTACGATTTGGCATTCTCTTTAGAGTCCTTGAGCAATCCGCCAGAGAAGGAACATCAAGGCATTGCAGAGGCTTTGAGCTGGTTCTTACCGCCGCACTACTCAATTGTGTTGGTATCAGAAATCGGTTTGCCGAAGTTTTTCGATCTTTAAGATTGAGAGCAAAGAAAATAAAAAAAGGGAATCCCTACGGATTCCCTTTTTATTTTGGAGCTATCTCAAATGCACTTGAGATAGTTTGAAACTTAATCTAGTTCGCCTGGAGTTGGGAGAAGATCCATCAGACATTCTCTCCAGTATTCTGGAGCTTCTTCGCTATAATCAATCGCGACATAGAAGCCCTTTTTACCCAAGAGTTGTGTACGTCTGATGACTCCGGAGATCTCAAGATTCATGTCATCAAGATGCATGAATACGCGATCGCCAATTAATACATCAAGTGTCAGATTTTTTCTTAGCGCTGTCGGAATCAAGTCTTCTCGTTTAATCAAGAGCAGCAATCCGGTCGCTGAGGCTTCAACGATCTCGCAATTTTTTGCGATCTTTGCGAAATCATCCAACGATGTCACATAGGACACATGGACCGGGGATACTTCCTTGCGAGGTGCGATTCTTTTATTTGTGTTAGAACTTCCCATTTAATACCTGCCTTGAAAACACTCTACATACTTCAGTTAATAAACTTTTCGGCAGGACCCGACCAAAGTTAAGAGTGGATCACAAAAAATCCAAAGGTAAATGGCGAAAAGTGGATGCACACACCAACTCCTTCAGAGGGAAGTTGATGGCTGATAGAGTGATTGAGGCGAAATGTCTCAGTGTGAGAATCAATATTTACCCACGCCCCTATAGAAATATCTGAAAGCACCGAGGGCTGTTTATAAGGGCGTAGCGCCTTGAAAGTCGCTTCCTTGGCGACCCACAGGCTGGCAGCGTTTGGAGCAGCCTGAACGTCTTCTGGAGACGATACGCGAGCGATCACTTTCTCTTGCACACGACTTGATACTTCCGCATCTACTCCTACTGCGTGTTTAGAAAGAACAAGAACCCCCATGCCGTGAGTATGGGCGATAGAGGAATGCAATTTTGTGGGGGAGTTTTGTAGAAAGGAATCTCGTTCTTTGTGGATTAATTCGCGGTGGGCAGAATTTTGGCTGCCCCATTCGGTGCGTGCGATAACTTGCAAGTCAGGAGTGCGCAGGTGTAAGCGCAAAGACTCTAACATGTCAGCAGTGATGATCATGCCAGAGTCCTTAGTCATTACAGAGTAAACTCCGCAGGCCATTGCACAGCTTTGCCGCTTGTGATGTCCATCATGCGGTCCAAAGATACTTTGGCTTTATTGCGAAGAGCTTCGTCCAAAGTTACTTCCGGTTTGAAGGTCTCTAGAGCATGTTTGATCTTCTGCATGTTGTTCATCTTCATGTAAGGGCAATCGTTACACTTACAACCTTCATCAACGACGGGTGCTTGAATGAAAGTCGCATCGGGGCGACGCTTTTGCATTTGATGGAAAATGCCAGTCTCTGTTGCTACGATAAATTTCTTATGCGGGTTCGAAGTTACTGAATCTAGCAAATGCTGAGTTGAGCCAATCACGTTAGCATAAGCCAATACGGAATCGTCACACTCAGGATGCGCCAAGATCAAAGCATCAGGGTGCTCGTTAATAAGATCAGCCAAGCGTTTTGCATTGAACAGCACATGCACTTCACAAGAGCCATTCCAGAATTCCATTTCGCGACCAAGTTTTTTAGACAACCAACGACCCAAGTGTTGATCTGGGCCGAACAAGATCTTGCGATCTTTAGGAATCGACTCAACGATTTGAGCAGCATTAGAAGAAGTGATGATCACATCAGAGATGGATTTAACTTCAGCTGAAGAATTGATGTAAGTCACCGCGATACCATCGCGATGTTGTTGGCGCCACGCCAAGTACTTATCGTAAGGCGCACCTTTAACAAGAGAGCACGAAGCTTCCATTTCAGGAACCAGAACCGTTTTTGTCGGATTCATGATCTTCACCGATTCCGCCATGAACACCACACCCGCAAGCAAGATCACTTGTTCTTGAACTTGTTGGCCCATCTTCGCCAAATAGAAGCTGTCGCCGACATAATCTGCCACGTCTTGGATTTCGCCATCTTCGTAGTAGTGAGCCAGAACAACGGCGTTCTTCTCTTTTTTAAGTCTTTGGATGTCAGCAGCAATATCAGAACTCATAGTCTTTACCTCGCGCCTTGAACAAATATTATACGCCCAAAAGGTGCCGTATCCTATAGCACAGCAGTGCCTAGGTCGTAAGGAAAAATTGGGTTAAAACGTGAGCAAATTTTAGAGAAAAATGTCCTGTGCAGCGCGGTCTGCACAAGGGCTGCAATCTGCCGGTTCTGTGTCAGCTTTAGATAGGAAAGGTGGCCAAAAAGGAACCGCTGATAGGGCATGTGATTTGCTTAAGGGAATGGAAAATAATTTTGTAAGCCGCAGCCGATCTCCGTGGAAACGTGTTTATTTGGTGCTGGCTCTAATTTTCGGGAGAATGTCATGAATAAATTTAAAAGAAGCCTGGTCACATTGACCCTACTGTCTTCCACGATGGCCTTTGCTGGCCCTGGGCAGGTGGGTTCCGCAACGGAGCCGAACCAGCAAGCTGATATTTGCACTTCGTACCGCATGGGCATGGTTGGTGAGACAGACGTGCTTTTGGCAGAAAAAAGCCAACTCGAGATTCGTTTGGTGAAAAACTCTGGTGATTACCAGGCTTACAAGGCTCTGACAGAAAATGCCTTGCAACGTCTGCAGAACGTAAAGTCCCGGTATCAGTATGGCTTGGTAAGTGTTGATGATGTGGCGCTGGCTCAAAGTGAAATCATTGGAATGAAAGCAAGTTGCTCGGTGCTTCTGGCAAGTGCTCAAAAGCTTTATAATGTGGGCATGAAAACTAAAGAACAAGTTCAAACCATCCAAAGTGCGTGCGAGCTTTTAGCTGCTCAATAATTTGTTCGCGTGTAGCGAGGGCTGCACGCGAACTCTTTGACAGGTAAGAAGCCTGTTAGTGCCCTAGGGAGGGCGCAACAATGAAAAAAGCAAAACCTGTGGTTTTTGAATACCTCGACGCTTATCAATATCTTCAAGACTATTATGCCTTTCGTAAAAAACTAGATGCCGGATTTTCCTATGAGTCATGGGCTGTGGAGCTGAATTTTAACAGTCGCTCCTTTCTGCGCATGATGATCTACGGAAAAAAGAAACTTACAGACAAGGTTGTCGAAAAGACGCCTGTGGTATTAGCTGCGATCTTGAAAGTTTCCGAGGAGGTTTTACTTGAGGGGCTTGCTGTTCTTCACAATTTAAAACTGATCGAGCTCTCAACGACGGGAAAATGGTCATCGCAAGTGGATGCGTTCAGAGTTCCTGATAACAAAGGCAGTTTAAATTTACGTAAATTCCACGAGAAGAGCCTACGCGAGGCTTGCCAAGCATTTGATTATCCCAAAGAAGTTCGTAGATACAAAAGTTTGCTTTTACCTATGACCTTGGACGACTACGAAGTCTTCAATCATCTTTTGGATGATTTCGCGAAAGAACAAATGGCTCGTCACAATCCCAAAACATATTCGGGACGTCGCTTGTTCCAATTGAATTTTAATATTTATCCAGTGAGCGAGTCCTTAGAGAAAACTACAGAGTAGTTCCGCCCTTAAGAACGTTGATAATGGACTTAGAAGCCGTCTTCAATGACTCGAAAACGCCACGGCCTTCAGAGGCGCAGCCTTCGATTTCAGGGGCATTGTATGGGTTCAGAGCGCTTCTCATCTCGGCCAATGAAGCTACATTGGGAAGATCGCGCTTATTGTATTGCATGATCAAAGGAATCTCGCGGATGTCGTAGCCTTGTTGTTCAAGGTTCGTTTCCAAATTGCGAAGAGATTCCAAGTTTTCGTCCATACGCTCGATTTGCGAGTCAGCAACGAAGATCACGCCATCAAGGCCTTTAAGGATCAATTTGCGGGAAGCATCGTAAACAACTTGGCCTGGAACTGTGTAAAGGTGGAAGCGGGTTTTGAAGCCACGGATTTCACCGACGTTCAACGGCAAGAAGTCAAAGAACAGAGTGCGCTCAATGTCCGTGTTCAATGCCACAAGCTTGGATTTTTGATCCTCAGCCGTTTTTTGATAAACCCACTGAATGTTCGTGGTCTTACCACCCAATGACGGGCCGTAATACACGACTTTGCAGTGAATCTCTTTGGCATTGTAGTTAATAAAGGACATTACAGCTCCACTCTATTTTGCATCGCACGATTCATAGTTCTATCATCTATGAAATCGATGTCGCTGCCAATAGGAACTCCATGGGCAATGCGAGAAAGTTTCAAACCTTTGCCTTGAAGTTGCTTAGCTAGGTACAAAATTGTCGTATCACCTTCAAGATCTGCGTCCAATGCGAGAATAATCTCTTTAATCTCTGGACTGTCTCCGCGAAGACCTGAGTCGACTCGATCAATCAGCTCATGAATTTTCAACTCTTTCGGGCCAATGCCTTCCAGAGGAGAGATAGCGCCATGAAGAACATGGT
>JAGIAF010000256.1 GCA_017745015.1 Bdellovibrio sp.
GTGTAAGACTCTTCCGCTGTGAATGATTTTGCAGCTACTTTTTGAGTCATATTTTCATCAGACCAAACTTCCAAGCTCACTTGACGAGTGTCATCACCTTTTTGCCATTTAAAGGCCATATCAAACGGTGAGGTATTCGCTGGAACTTCCGCATCAGCCGTAGGGAAGACCACCGTTGGAGCGTAGCGAGCGAGAACCTCTGTTTTATAAACAGGACTCTCGCCTAAAACTTTGCCGTCTGGATTTTGTGCCACGAGCTTCCAATAGTGACGGCCAAATGGCATTTTCACATTCAATTCAGACTGGCCCACGGTCGCTTTCGAAAACTCTTTCAGTTCACGACGTGTGCGACCCACCCACAAGCTGACTTGCGCTTCTGCAGGGAAGCCAGTCCACTTAAACGGAATCGGGCGAAGGTCTTCAGCATCCATAGCTACAGGTTTGTGCGGCAGAGGACTTAAAACGCGTAAATTGCTGTTATCAAATTCTAAGCCGCGCGCTCCCAACGCACCAAAACTTCCCGAAGAAAGTTCTTTGCTTTGACCATCTTTACTTTTGATCGACGCCTTACCTTCAAGGACTTGGACATCGACAGAGTTGCCGCTGCCTTTAGAAAGAGAAGCGGAAGCTTGCGAGAGATCGACTTTACCGTTGGCAGAGTTCAACACCAGGCCCGGGGCATCTGCGGATTCTCCCGCAGCTTTGGCCGCAACGAAGAGACTACCTTCCATTAAGTCGAGAGCGATTTCGCCTTCGGATTTTTTAATGACAATCAGAGATTCGGGCTCGAGATCTAAATAACGATCTGAATCAGTAAATTGAATACGCACTTCACCACGTTCAGAAGTACGAATCGCTTCACCGTTATAAAGAGGTTCGCCGGTATTTACCAATTGCCACAACAAGCGCGCAGCCGGGCGGCGTTGAATATCATCAACAACTTTACCTACATAGGCTAATGGCTTTTCATTTCCATGTACGTTTTGACGACTGTCGGTGGATTGATACCAATACCAAGTCAGCGCAAAAACAGATGACGAGCTGATGGCAGCGATCAACAACCTCTTCCACTGATTTTTCATCTGTTTCCTCCTGAGCCACTTTTCGGAGAAAAATTCGATTCATTTCACGGCCCTAAAGACCTGGATTTTTATACGGTGTTGGTCTAGTATCTTGCGCATGGATAACACTAAGAACTACATCACGCCCGAAGGTCTAGCGAAGCTCCGCGCCGAGTATCATGAGCTTATGAATGTGGAGCGCCCAAGAATCGTCGAGATCGTCGCGTGGGCGGCCAGCAACGGCGATCGCTCAGAGAATGCGGATTATCAATACGGCAAACGTCGTTTGCGCGAGATTGATAAGCGGGTTCATTTTCTGACGAAGAGAATTGAAGATGCTGAAGTTGTTGATCCAAAGTTGATGAAGGGTGAAAAGGTTCTCTTCAGTGCAACGGTGACATTGCTCAATGAAGATGAAGAAGAGATCGTTTACCAAATTGTTGGCGAAGACGAATTGGATCCCAAAGCGGGCAAGATTTCCTGGAAGTCTCCAGTTGCGCGCGCGTTATTGGGAAAGAAAATTGGTGATGAAGTTAAAATCATCAAACCCCTGGGCGAGGTCTTCGTAACTATCGAGAATGTCGAGTTTAAGTAAGAATTACAGGGTCTGTAAGATCAATTCTTTTTTATTCGTCCTGTGAATCTCATTATTCAATTAACATTTATTAATTGTCTTTGTCCGCACTTTTGATAGTGTCCCCATCGATTCGGAGGGGAATCATGAAATTATCAATTCGTATTGCACTTGTTCTTTTATCAGTTCTTACGACAGTTGCGACGGCTGAGGCTAAACGTAACACACGCGGCGAAGTTTATGACGGTCGCGATCGCAACGAGGGTTTCCGTGATAAACACAATTATCCAAATTCTGGTTCGGGATCTGAAGAAAGTTACGGTGCTTCGGGCTCTGCGACTGATGACTCGCAAATCGTTCGTGCTGTAGAAGCGCAAAGACGAGTGAACTTCGTAGAAGGCACTAATATGGAAGTTGTTCAGGTCCTGCCTGACGACACTTCTGGTCTTCAGCATCAAAAATGGATTGTGCGTCTTTCAAATGGAAAACTTCTTCAAGCTGTGTACAATAGTGACATGTGTCCACGCGTTCCTGTGAAAGTAGGCGATGTTGTGGCCATGGGTGGAATGTTTATTTGGACAAACCAAGGTGGATTGATCCACTGGCTTCACCACGATCCTCGCGGCAATCGCCCTGATGGGTATGTGATGCTAAATGGGACATACTATTGCAAAGACTAGATCTGATTTCATTAAAAGCTCCCTTCTGGGCCGACAGCGGTCACGGACAAACTTTATGGGGGCATTTTCTAAAATCACCTGAGCTAGAAAATTTAGGACAAAATTTTGAAGTCGATCTTCCTGATGGGGATCGACTTTTTTGTTTTTATCATCCGGGGCATACAGATACCGTTGTAAGTCTCTATCACGGTCTTTCGGGTGATGTTCGTGCGGATTATATGCAAAGAACAGCCATGGTTTGCCAGAAGCTTGGTCACACTGTGGTGTTGGTGAATCACCGCGGAGCAGGCCAGGGTCTTCATCAAGCTCGTTATCCGTATCATTCGGGCCGAGCCGAGGACGTATCGGAAGTTCTCAAAGTTCTTCGTCAAAAGTTTCCCGGTAAAAAGCAAATTGCTATCGGTTATTCGATGAGTGGCTGCATTGTTCTGTGCTTAGGCGGTGGTTTCCGTGGCGATACCAAGCCTGACGGAATTATTACCGTCAACGCGCCACTCAACTTAGGCAGAGGCGCGCGTATTCTTGGAACGGGAATCAATCGCATTTATGACGTGCGCTTCGTTCATCGTCTGCGCCAAAACATCGAAGAGAAATATCGTCGCGGCTTGATTGCGGAACGTTATGAAATTCCATGGTGGTCGACGATTTACGATTTGGATCGTATTTATACGGCTCCCGCTGCGGGTTTTAAAGATCGTGAAGACTATTATGAAAGCTGTTCCGCGCGCCACTATTTGCACAAAGTGGATGTGCCCACTTACATGCTCACAGCGGCCGATGATCCTTTTGTGAAAGTTCAAGATTATCTCGAAGCAAAATTACCAACAAATGTATCGCTGCATATTGAAAATCGTGGGGGACATTTGGGATATCTTGCAAAACAAGAAACTCCTTTGGGCAGTCATCGTTGGCTTGATTACTATCTGCACGAAGCTATCCGCGCACTTTCTAGCCAAATATAAAAGGCTCAGATTATTTCAACACACAATCTTTCAAAAGATTCCAACGCTCTTTCCAGAGGTGATAGGACTTTGACGTCTTTCCTGAGTCATAGACGGGAATTTCGATGATGTTCAACGTCTGCAAGCGGGCGCTGCGATGAAGGGCCGGGGTTAAGTACCAGCCACGCAATTCTTGCAGGGGAACTTCTCCACGAATGCGGTCCCACGCAGATTTTTTTAAAGCCAAGGCTTCACAGAGAGGATCTTGCAAGGAGTCCTTGTACTTGTCGCGCAAGATGCCGTTGAAAAGTAATTCGGTGCGGGCGCGGGCACTTTGCGAGTGAACGAAAGGACTTTCTTTCTTGCGATAGCGGTCGCCCCAGCAGATGTCGACTTTCTCTTCGGCGACTAGGTGTTGCCACAATTTAAAAATGTCACCAAATGGGGACGCTAATTCAGAATCTAAGACCATGACATATTGGGAGCGGGCCAGTTCCATGCCTTGATAAAGACTCAAGGCGCGTCCGAGATTCTTCGGGTTTTGATGGATGACGAGTTGCTCATTCGCGGGGGAGCGAGCTGCTTCGGCCTGAATTGCGCTGAGAGTTTTGTGTGCTTTGGCCTCAACGAGAACTATAAGTTCGTAGGTCATTGGGAACTTCTGGAAGAAACTGCGTAAGTCTTGAGTGAATGCCGGAACGAGTTCGGCATCTTTGTTTAGATATACGAGTAATGAGCAGTGAGGGGTTGACACAGAAGATTCCATCTTTACGATAAATAGCAATGAAATCAGTCCAGGTCACTAAAATCCAGAAGTCTGTTGTTTGGCTTGTCATCCTGCTGTTGACTATCGTCTCTCGCTTCTTAGCAATTACGAATAAGCCGATTCATTTTGATGAAAGTATTAACGGCTGGTTTGTCATGCAGATGAAAACCCTTGGATTTTATAAGTATGATCCGGTCAACTATCACGGACCACTTTACTTCTATCTCTTGCAGAGTTTTGAGTTTTTATGGGGACGCAGTTTACAGACTTTGCGTTCAGTGCCCTCGGTCTTTGGTGTTTTCAGTGTCATGCTCTTTGCCTTTCCGGTTTTGCGTTCTAAGAAATTCTCGTACGCTGTGTTGTTGTTCTTGTTCCTGAGCCCGGCATTTCTGTTTTATGGCCGCTCGGGAATTCACGAGATGCCCTTCGTCTTTTTTCAATTGCTTTTCGCCTTAGGGATTTTTCGTTGGCTTGAAAACAAAGATGCCTCAGCCCTTGGGCTGGTGGCGACAGGTCTTATCGGAATGATGACCTTGAAAGAGACTTTTGCCATCACCATCGTGTCGTGGTTGGTGGGCTTGGCGTTCTTGGGATTGCCTGATTTTAAAAAGTTTTTCTCTTGGGGTGATATCAAAAAAGCTTGGACGGGACGACTGACGTACCTGGTGGTGATGTTGCTGGTCGTGTTCTTGTTGCTTTTCTCTGGCTTCGGTCGCAATCCTGCAGGTCTTTTGGATTTCGTTAAAGCATTCTTGCCTTGGATGAAAACGGGCGTCGGTGAGACGGGCCACAACAAAGAGTTTCTGTAT
>JAGIAF010000257.1 GCA_017745015.1 Bdellovibrio sp.
GAGTTTCACCGTGCTGGCCTTCGTACGGAGTTGAAATACCGTAGCCATTGTTTTGCACAGTGATCAACACTGGCAATTCTTGGCCTTTACGTGATGACCATACCAAGCATGTAGCGAATTCGCCCTCTGCCGTACCAGCGTCACCGCCCGTTACGATAGAGATTGATTTGTGACCCGCGCGTTTTTGCGCGTGAGCTGTACCGCAAGCAATTGGGTATTGAACTTCAATTGGAGATGTTACAGGAGCTACGTTCCACTGAGGGAAGCAATAGTGACCTGCGAAGTTACGACCGCCTGTTGAAGGATCTGTCGCGCGATTCATCATCAAACGCACAGCTTCAATCATCGGCATGCCCAATGCCACCATCGTTGGAGTACAACGGTAGTGCAGATGGAACCAGTCATGCTCAAGGCCTTTACCTTTACGAGCTAGAAGACCCAATGGTACGCCGAAAGCTTCCTCACCTGGGCCACCGATCCAAAAATAACCTTCGCCGGCTTTGTAGATTTTAATAACACGTTCTTCAAGAACGCGAGATTTGACCATCAGGTCGTGCATGTTCAGAAGGATCTCTTCAGAAAGGCCACCAAAATCAGATTTCTTTGGCGCTGCTTTCTTCGTAGTCGCAGACTTTGCAGCAGTTTTCGCAGGGGCTTTTGCTTTCGCAGAAGTCGCCTTTTTCGCTGCTGGTTTTGCAGTGGATTTTTTCGACATGTAGCAAGTTCTCCTAGGGCACCTATCTAAGCGAGAACAGGTCGTATTGTCGCCCTTTTTCACCTCGATTGACGCATCAGGCTGAGATCCTCCACTTTGGCTCAATAATCGGGGCTCAGAATGAATTTATCGGTAGTTGATTGGAGGCTAATATGGCTTACAGATATGAAGAAACTCAGATGTTAGAAGAAGTTAAAATTGAGAAACACGAAAGTGCTCATTTAAGAAGCATTCGTGAGTTGGCTGCCAGAATCAAAGAGCTTACCCAGAAAAGCGAGATGGCAGCCCAAAGCAGTTACTTTAAAGCTTTGCGCGCCCTGAATTATGCGAACAATGCGAAGGCAATTCTTGGCAAGTAATTACGGAAGTGCGACGATTAAGAATCTTCATGACTCACACTTATCCAAGCCTCGTTTTCGGACTGACAACCCTATGGACCCTGTTGAAATATTCAGCAGCGATCTTTGCACTTGGATTCGTGCTTCATCATTTCTCTGCTTACCTGCGACGTTCGATTTCCGAAACGATCGGCCCGAATGCCTTCAATTTGATTTTTGCTCCAGGTATTATGATTCATGAAATCAGTCACGCCGTGGCGGCATTTCTATTTTTACACGAAGTCATGGATATTAAGTTGTTTGATTGGAAAGCAAAGGACGGTTCTCACGGCCACGTCGTCAGTCGCCCCCGCTCCCTGCCTGCAGTTTTCAAAATCTGGATCAAGATGGGTGAGCTCTTCATCGGCATCGCGCCCCTTATTGTAGGCCCTCTGATTTGCGGAGCTATTTTTTACTTCTGGATTCCGGGTGGAAAATCATTTGCTCTGAATCCACGCTTCATCAATTTCCCTTCATTCTCGTGGGCGTTGTTTGCGTGGTACTATCTAGTGATCGCTGTCTTTTCTCAAATGGAACTCAGTGACGCTGATTTGAAAGGTACTTGGAAGGGCTACCTCTGGATAGCCCTCTGCACTTTCATCTGCGCCCTCTGCTATTATAAAATTCGAAACTTCTAAAATTCGACTTCTCTTGTTGATTTGTTTTGAATAGCTGCAACCAGATTACGCTTACAGTCCAACGAAATATTTCCTTCACGCTTTGTTTCCGTCCGAATAAAGCTTTGAACTTGGGCCGCGGTAGTCAAGGTGATCTCACCACTGGAAATCTTATGTTCCACTTCAGAAACTGACTTCAACAACCGCATCGCTTGAATTCGGCGGTATTTCGAGCAACTGAATATTTGAAAGATGTGTCATCTATATCTCCTTTAAATTCAAACCAAACAAAAGTTCTTCATCTGAATGAATCGGTTATACACCCATTTTTAAAATAGCGAATTTTAGGTTATTCCATTCGAGGAAGGGACTATAGGAACAGACGAAAACCCAACGTCAGGCGCTCACAACAGCTCCGTATTCAACGAATCGATTCAGAACATCAAGGCTCCGGCAGAACACCGGCGCAGAAGTTCATATTGTTTTTTATTCATCTTCCCAAATACAAGAACTTCACCTCCTGCTCTAACTCAAAAAAACTGCACCTTTCTACTTTTGCACTTTTTCTTTGCTCACTACTCCAGAGCGAACAAGCAATTCAAATATTCATTCGCAACGTTCCCTCCACCGTCCTCTGATTCTTTTTTTGAAAACACATTGAAAATCGAGTGAAAACCAATTTTCCGTTTCTTTGACAATCGAACTACATAGGAGTCAGATCTCCGCACAAAAGGAGATTCAACGATGAAATCACTTCTCGTTTCTGCTGCAATTTCTTTGTTTGCAGTATCTGGCTTTGCGGCCACTCATGAAGTCAAAATGCTTAACAATGGTAAAGACGGCATCATGGTTTTTGAGCCGGCTTACTTGAAAGCAAATAAAGGCGATACAATTAAATTTCTGCCGACGGATCCGGCTCACGACGTCGCCTCAGTGGCGATTCCTAAAGGTGCTAAGACTTTTGAGGGCGCGGTTGGAAAACCTCTTACAATCACTGTGAGTCAAGAAGGTGTTTATCTTTATGAATGTAAATCTCACCTGCCTATGGCGATGATCGGCGTGATTCAAGTGGGTAAGCCGACAAATCTTGATGATGTGAAAAAAAGCGGCCAAGAGCTTGCGAAGAAATTCGTGATGCAAAAGGAACGCTTGGACAAATACTTGTCCCAAGTAAAATAAACGAACTATCCGAGACAAAGGCAGGACGCGCATCATTCGGAGGGGATGGTGCACCCCAGTCTTTGTCTCATTCTTAACGATCAAAAACTTGCGAGTCTTTTATACGTGTGCCATCTTCTTCTCGCGAAGGAGATCCTTATGAATCGCTTGGCTCTTGGAACAATTCTTATTTCAATCCTGTCTACATTGTCTATCAGCGCCCATGCTGACACTGAATTAATTCTTGCGGCACCAGCCATTGAAATCTCTGGCTCGGCCCCTGCGAAGATGGCCATTGCCGCATTGATGGTTTACACTCCAGAGCTGAAGTCCAACCCTGATATGTCTCAATGTTATTTCCCCGAGGACAAATACAGTCCCAATGGCAATGAAGTCTTGAGATCCTTCGATGCGCAACAAACTGCTGATGGAAAGTACTCTTTAAATGTTCCAATGCGTGGACTTCGCAAGAACTGCAAATACGTCTTCAGCCACATTTATCTCACTTATGACAAAGGCATCGTCTATCAACCGATCACTTTAAAAACCGATTCACAAGTGGCCCTTGAAAACTCTTGGGGTGAAGAAGCAGGCATCGATCCCATTTTCTACAGTCGCTTCTCAGATCAAAAATCTATGTCTTGCGATTTCAAAGAGTACGGTCTCTGCCATATTAACGGCGCCTTGGCTGATTTGTATTACTCAATCCCAGACGGAGAACAGCACATCACTTTCGACGTAATGGAAGAGACTTCGGCAAACTGAAAACCCATTGAAAGCGCAGTGAAAGCCAAATTTCCCTTTCTTTGACAACACCGGGGCTTCAGAGTGAGATCCACTTTATGAAGTCCTTCGATCAAGATGTCGCCAACAATTATGATTCCGATATCCGCAGCCGCATCCCTGGCTATGATCATATTCAAGAGCTGATCAGCGCCGTACTCGACGTGGAAGTTCCCTCGCCAGCTCGCATGCTGGTGATTGGTGCTGGTACTGGTGAAGAAATTCGTCGCACAGCTCGCCGTCATCCCAATTGGACTATTCACGGTGTTGAGCCCTCGGCAGAAATGAACGAGATCGCGAAAGAAAAAATCCGACTTTTAAAATTTGAAAATCAAATTCACTGGCATGAGACGAAGATCGAAGACTTCCAAGCCTCCGAAGAGTTCGATGTGGCTTTGGCAGTGTTTGTTTCTCACTTCATTCCCGACAATGGCGCGAAGAAGGCGTTCTTTCAAAAGATCGCCGATCAATTGCATCCAGGGGCTCCGCTGATTTTGGTAGACTTTATGAAGCAAGACGATCTGGTGGGTGAAAAACTGATCGCCTGCAATTACTTCTGGGCAAAGTCCAAAGGCCTTGAGCTGGATAAGTTACACCAATTGCCCACACGTTTACGCAATCTCTTCCATCCCATTTCTGAAGAACGTTTAGAAGAACTTCTTGGCGAAGTGGGCTTGAACCTTGAAGGTCGCTTTATGCAAAGCTTAGGATTTTGCGGTTACGTCGCTCGCAAGTTCGAACTCACTGTTAAAAATCACAATGCTTCTTTGCAGAGTTAGTTAGAGCCAGTGGACAAATAGATCTTCCAGATCGCAACGTAGTTTTAATGAAAACGAAATGCGAAAAGGAGATCTGCCATGGCAGACAATGAATTCTCGCGCAGGGAAGCAATGAAAGTAGCGGCAACAGGTTTACTGGCCGCTCTGCCCCTTACCACGGTTGTTGATAAAGCAGAGGCCGCTGTTACAAAGGCCGTCCAGCACGCGCACCCAGCGACTGGAAAAAATAAAACCAGTTATATGTTTTTAAATAAGACGGAAGCGGCATTTATTGAAGCCGCAGTCGCCCGTCTTATCCCCGCCGATGATCAATGGGGCGGAGCTCTTGAAGCTGACGTTCCAAATTATATCGACAAACAACTTGGCGGCAGCTGGGGTGCAGGTGAACGTCTATATCG
>JAGIAF010000258.1 GCA_017745015.1 Bdellovibrio sp.
GGCTACAATGTCACACAAAGTTGCCGCGCTGATAATCAGGTTGCCCAGCTGGGATCTATAAAGATTCATATCTTTTAGAAACTGGATAGCAACGGGGAGAGCTGACACCGAAAGTGCAATAGCCAAAAAGAGCACATTGCTGATCTTAAATTCGGTCCCACGGAAAATAAAGAGTGCCGTCAAAATTCCCACGATAAATGGAAGAATAAAAGCACCTAGGCTGAGACGAACCGCCTGGCGAAAATTTTGACGAGCGATTTTAAGGCTCAGTTCCAGTCCGCCGACGAAAAGAAATCCATAAGTACAAATTGAAAACAGGGTCGGAGTTTCCGGAGGCAAAGAGATGTTTAAAAAGCTGGGGCCGAACGCCAAGCCGATGATCAGAAAAATAAAGACTTTCACTTACGAGACTTTCTCCAGGCAAAGAAAATCAACGTTCCTGCGGAAGTACCTAGAGCCAAAACTAAATAGAAAATATGTTCTGGCGTAGGATCATTCGATGTCTGGATGCCGAAATAATAGACCACCGTTTTAAGGATAATTCCCGACTGGATCATCACCCAGATATAAGGCCACAACTCACGGGTCGTGCGTTGTTCCTCCGTTAGCTCTTTCTTGGGTTTTTGCATTTGCGTAGGAAAGCCCCAGAAATTCTGACGATGAAAATCCGTCACCACTTCACTCCAGACCTTGCGTAATTCTTCACCTGTGACGGGTTGAGGCGAAGTCTGCAAACGCTGCTTGGCCATGGAGTAAGCTTTCTCGGCGATGGCGGTTTGATCTTCCAAACTGAAAAAGCCTCGGCCGGAAGTGGAGAAGTCATGGTCGAAGTGGGACTCGATGACATCAAGATAGCGCTCAGCCTCCGGCTCAAACGGGAGTCCGCGCAAATACTTGTCAGTGAAGGCTTTTAAAATCATGGGCCCACAATATTCCCGCGTTATAGGGTTTGTCAAAGGCCGTTCTGCCGCGAATAATTCTCGACTTCATTCCAGTGTCAGAAGCTTGGTTGTCTAATTCCTAAGGACCTCGCAAGCTGAAGAAGTCTTAATCTAATGACGGAGGGTTCGGCATGAGAGCGGCACTGAAGCTAACGACAGCCTTAGGTTTGGCGGTGAGTTTATCGAGTTGTGCAAGTTCCAAAGAGGCTACGGGCCGGGCCGGTACTCCTGCTGAGGTGCAGAGCGTAACTGAACAAGCTTACATATATGCATATCCATTGGTTCTAATGGGCGTGACTCGCGATGTGATGACAGCGGTTCCAAGGACGTCGCAAAACAAAGCGCCTCTAAATCAAATCGCCAACAGGAGAACACTTCCTGATGACCGCGCTGCCGAAAATATTTTTCCGAATGTAGACACTCTTTCAAGTATGTCGTGGCTGGATCTTTCCAAAGGGCCGGTTGTGCTGTCGATTCCGGAGGCGGGAAGTCGTTTTTATATGCTGCCGTTGATGAGTGCGTGGACCAATGTGATTGCGTCGCCAGGCAGTCGCACCACTGGCAATCACAAAGGAGATTTTGCTATCACAGGGCCCAATTGGCAGGGGACACTGCCTGCGAATGTTGTCCAAATTAAATCGCCAACAAATTCGGTGTGGATGATCGGTCGAACAAAAGCGACAAAAAATGACTTGGATCAAGTCTATGCCTTCCAAGATCGCCTTAAAATCACGCCGTTGAATGATTATGGTAAAAACGTTTCACCTTCAATGTCAGTGCCATTTGATCTTGATGTGGACACTCGCACAGCTCCGGGGGAGCAAGTGGACAACATGGATGCGCGAACTTTCTTTACTTACTTTGCGCAAGCGTTGAAAGAAAATCCTCCTGCAGCGAGTGACAGTAAAATGGTTGCACGTCTCAGCAGTATGGGAATTGTACCGGGCAAAGACTTTATTTATGACAAACTTACTCAAGAGCAGCAGCGGGCTCTTAATATTGGTTATTTTGCGGCCCAGGAAAAAATCGCCGAGGCTTTGCGAAGTCGCGAAAATCTGGATGTCCACAATGGTTGGCGTTACCCTAAAACTGTGGGGACCTATGGCGATGACTATATGGCTCGGGCTTTGATCGCGAAGGTCGCATTGGGCGCCAATATCAAGCAAGATGCCATATTCCCGCTCGCAAAAATTGATCAAAACGGCGTTCCTTTGAATGGAGGAACGCGCTATGTAATTCGTTTTGCGAAAGGAAAATTGCCGCCAGTAAATGGCTTTTGGTCTTTGACGATGTACAACTCTCGTCAATTCTTGGTGAAAAATCCGATCAACAGATTTGCCATCGGAGATCGTGATAAATTGAAATACAACCGCGACGGTTCGCTGGATATTTATATCCAAGCGGCCCCTCCAGGAAAAGATAAGGAAGCCAATTGGCTGCCAGCTCCAGATGGCGAGGACTTTAACTTGGCGATGCGTTTGTATTGGCCCAAACAAGCGGCCTTGGATGGCAGCTGGAAAGTACCAGCGGTCGAAAAGGTGCAAGAGATTCGCAGCCTTTCTGACAATCAAAACTTAAGATAATTATTTGGTTTTTTTCTGAAGGGCGACATTCAGATCTTTGGCAAGATCTTGGAAGTAGTCGTCCTCGCGTAATTTAATTTCCGCGACGTTCGCATCTTCCGTGTAAGAAGCACGACGTAAGATGCGACGGATATTATAAAGTGGGCCCACGATGCGACTTGTGATTCTGTTGGTTAGATAAAATCCAACGATCAAACACACCGTTACGGCGATCATTTCATTAATCAAGAACACCACTTTATAGCGCGAGATAAACTCAGCAATGGTCATGCTGCCAAAACCGCCGGCATATGCTTTTTCTTCAAGCTCATTGACTAAAATCCACGCTGCAAAAATTTGCACGATAAAGATTCCGGTGACGAAAAGTCCCACGTACATAAGGACGTCATATTGGACTTCACGATTGACGATAAGTTGGCGGCGCGGCTTAAACAGATTCATGAGAATACTATAGCTCGGCTCTGGCGGGATGTGTGTTATTTCTAAAGAAATGGGTCTTGGGTTCTCAGAGTGAGACGGCTTATCGTGAGAGCTCTTGAAAGACGGCGTCCCAATCAATATTTTCTGTTTGGGTTTTGACCTGGGCCGATTCTTCTAAGGTCAAAGGTGAGTCATCACGTCCTCGCGACCAGCCGTATCCCCAACGGAAATCCGTTTTGAAAACATTGCTTCCGCCGATGCGAACTCCGCGATAATAAATTTCACCAAGGCGGGCCGAAGACGCGTCCGTTATGCAGGCTTTCAGCTCCAGGTCGGCCTGGGCGCGCTCATCCCGGGTTCCGCCTTTCCAGTAAGCATAATCGTGGTGAATGCAGCATTTTAATAACGCGTTGGGATCGGTGCTGGTTCCATTGGGGCTTAAACTGCAACCATCGCTTGTAAAGGCTTTTAAAACGTTTGGAGGAGGGTGCTGCCAAGTCGTGCAGCCCGCTAGTGTCGTGAAAATAAAAAAAATTAGATTTTTGTTCACAGTAAAATAGTATTACAGATGTTTTATTCTTGCCAAGGTTCTGGAATCGGGCAAAAAGTTTTGCGTGTTAAAAACAGTCATTTTTCTTCCATCATTGCTTCTTCTTTGTTCCCGAGCTCATGCTGAGCGTGTCATCGTAATTATGAAGAACCAAAGCGCTCTGTTTTCGGGGGAGCCTGACTTCGCCAGAAAAATCGAAGGTGCTGTTGAGAAGACTTTGCCTTACGTACATTCCTACATCGTTAACACAAAGTCTGAGGCTGATTTTGAAAGCCTTAAAAATGATCCCAATATCGCCCTGGTAGAAAAAGAAGTTCTGCATCCATTCCCGGCGCTGATTCATAGTGAATTGCAGGATGCAAGTCAGGCTCCGGTTGTAACGGTGGTAAACCCCGGCCGTCCGTGGGGGATCGATGCAATCAAGGCTCCTCTTGTTTGGCAAAAGACTCAACAAGGCAAGGGCAGTCGTGTGTTGCTATTGGACAGCGGGATCGACAAAGCTCATCCGGCTTTGAAAGACAACTTCGAAGCGGGTCGCGATTTTACCACGGACAATCCGCAAGATTTTTCGGACTTTAAAGGACATGGAACCCATGTTGCGGGAACCATTGCTGGCGCTGTCTTGCCTTCTGGTTTTTCTGGAGTTGCTCCCAAAGCGAAAATACTTATGGCTCGCGTTTGCGTTGAAAATGCCGGTTGCATGAGCTCTGCTATCTTGGGAGCCTTGAACTGGGCGATCTCTAAAAAAGTGGATGTGATTAATATCTCTATTGCCAGCATCAATATGACCGATGCTGAAAAGTTGGCAATCACCAAAGTGGACAAAGCGGGAATCTCCGTGGTAGCGGCAACTGGTAACTGGGGTACGGAGCGCATCTTCTTCCCCGCGATCCTTCCTACGGTTGTTGCTGTGGGTGCTGTTGATGAGCAGCTTCAACATGCTTCTTTTTCCCAGTACGGCCCGCAATTGGCTGTGGTAGCTCCGGGAGTTAATATTCTGTCGTCTGTACGCCAGGGCACAGCTCACGATCCTACGGTCACATTGGCTTGGGACAATCAATCTGTGAAGTTGACAGCTTCTAGTTTTGGCGGAACGAAAGATGTGACAGAGCCCCTGAGCTTGCGAATCATAGATTGCGGAATGGGCGCGGCGTCTGACTATGTGGGCAAAGGTGTTGAAGGTAAATTCGCTTTGGTTCAACGGGGCGGTCCTAAGTTTATTGAAAAATTGGAAGTAGCTATCAAAGCCAAAGTAGCTGGTGTTATTTTTATGAATAATGAACCAGGTCTTCTCTATGGTCGCGTTACGGATCCAGGCGTGACCTCTGTCT
>JAGIAF010000259.1 GCA_017745015.1 Bdellovibrio sp.
GTCATGGACTACGTAAGTGGTATTGACGATGTGATGATGTCAGCTCGTATCAAATATGCACCATTGTCTTACGATAAAATGGCAATGACGTGGGCTTACTCGGATGACAACTCCGCTTTGGATGAATCAGTTTCCAAATATTGCACAGACGATGATATCGCATTGGCGAACAGCCAGGGTATGTCGGTGTATGGTTGTGAGCGTTTCGATGCCGGTAACAACCCGCTGTTGCGTAAATACCGTGATGCTCAAGATGAAAAAGAAAACCTTGTACGTGTTCTTTTTGCCTCGATCATCGGTCGTATGTACCCAGGGGATCAGCCCGAGAAAATCAATGATATCGATACGGTTCTTAAAGACACTGTTAAATGGGGTCGTGCGGCCCTAGATCCATTGTCTTTCGTGGGTGATGCGCTATTTGAGTCTTACCAGGTGACTAAAGGTGGTCTTGCGACGATTCGCACGCAAAACTTGGCTTCTTTGAAAAACACAAAAACGGGTAAGATCTTGGATTCAAAACAAGGTCGTGATGCTGAGTTGTCTGAGACTGTAAAAGCGAACTTGGCTGAAGCTGGCGGTTACGCGGCGATGTTGAACGGTCTTCTTCGTAAATCGGATGGCTATATCGACACCAACTGGTTTGACCGTCAGATCGTAGAGTTGGTTCAGAGCGGCGTTATTGTGAGTGGTAAAACGCTTTCAGGTCGTGAGTACTCTTTGACGAAAGAACAACAAGATAAAATCGTTGGTTTCTTTGAAGCGATTGCGGTCTTGAATAAGAAAGTCTTGTTTGAAGACATCCAAGGCATGATGCCGAAATTGAATGAAGAGACGGCAAATGCAGCCGGCCAAGTGGTCGTGATGAGTGCGATTATGCCAGCAGGTCTTTTGACTTCTGAAGAAGCAAGCTCCTTAGCGGCTCTTTCTTTGGATATGTTGACTGCAAACGAAGGCAAAGAAGAAGTTCAAATCGGTAATGAGACTTACCCACTGAATGTCAGATTCTTGGAAGCTGATGAACGCATCAGTATGATGAAGATCTTGTCTTCAAAAGGCTTGAGCTTTGCTCAGCAAGTGAATAAAGCAGCTGTTCGTGTGAAAATCGCGGACGGGATCAATGTGATTCTTGCGAAAGTGGACCCTGCAATGTCCCTTGAGAAGTTCAGCGACGCAGATCTAGGTAAGTTGGCAGATGCCTTGTTGAAAGCCGGTGCTATCGACGCTAAAGCAGCAGCTTGGTTGGGATCTGAGATCTCAGTTCTTCAAGCTCTTGATAAATTGAACTAGCAGGAATGCAAATCTGAAAGATTCATCGAAACCCACCTCAAAAAAGGTGGGTTTTTTATTTGTCTCACTCTGAGACTGATAGCCCTAAATTGTTCCTTGTTGTGTGGGTTGAACACCTACAGTTACGGCGGCGAGAAATAATCGCGATTTGGCGAGGAATATCTTTTGCTCCTTGAAGTTCCTGAAAAGAGGAACTCTATGAAAAAGCTCGTGCTAGGTTTATCCGTATTGGGATCCATGTTTGTTGTAAAAGCAGCGACAGCGCAGACTTACAATAGTACCTGTCACACCTATTATATTATCGATAAGACCAATACATGCAGAATGGATAACTGCGATACCAACCCGAAAATTCAAGTCGTCGATGCTCGTGACTATCGTAAAAATACTTTTCTCGGGACGCCAATTTCATGCGTCAGCTGTCAAGAAAGCTCAGATAAAACAAGTGTCTGTCTTAAGAAAAACCAGGACAGTCTTGAGGCATTGATTAGTTCTTATAAAGAGATGTATCCGGGGTATTTTGGACTGGCAAGCAATGTCTTCGGGCAGCCGCCCAGATTTCCACCGCAAAATGCAATATTTTGGATTAGAAATGCCGAGTTTGGTCTGAATATGGTGCGGGCTTTAATGTTGGCTTATAAGCCCGATGGGATGGTACAGCAGTATTCCAATCCAGCAGACCTTTTCGCAGTTTTAAGTGAGCTGAGATATAACGATCCTGGGACCTTAATTCCATATTTTCTTCAGAAGTTAAGCAAAGATCAGCGAGATGCGATGCGAAGCCATGCACTGAAAAACGAAAGTGTTCTTGGTGGCTTGGATTCCACTTCTTATCAACATCTGTTTCGGAGTACTTTTGCCAGCGAGTTCCAGCCAAATCGTGAGGTGCTAGATCTTTTAAAAAATGGAATGTTGAGTAAGAGCGAGGTCGGCAATTCAAACCTTCGATACGGCAGCCTGTATATGAAATATGCATATCAGTCTGTTAATCAAGAACGTCAGTCCATTAATCAATTAATTCAATTGAATGGCTCATTTCAGGCGATGATCAATCGTGATGAGTTTGGCGCGAATCTTCAAGATGCGGTAGCGAATGCAGAGTTGGATACCGAAACTATGCGCACGGTGCAAAGCCTACTTGCAGCCAAAAAAGCATCTAACAAACAAATTGCTCGAGCCTTAGATGGCCTGATCGGGACTAAGACCAAACAAATTCAAAGTAAGCTTAATGAGATTGAGAGAAATTTGAACTCTGCGATCGCGCAATCGGATCCACGATCAATCATGAATATATTGCGCGGGTACGCTGCGATCAGAAATCTTGATGGTGGTTTGTTGAATGAAACTATTCGTGAAGGCTATGCATTTTTAAATCTAAAAGATGGGCCTGAGCTTGAGTCGATCTATGGGGATATTATGCTCCAGTTGGGTGCGTCAATGCGTGAGGTTAAGAAGATAGTTGATTCGCTAGAGAAATTGCAAGACGGCGGTGCATTTGGTGATTTCTCAAATGAAGTCCTGGCAGCGCTATCAGATAAGTCGGTCGTCGCTAAATCAGACGCAGTGATGGAAATGGTGATCGAGCTAAACTCGAAAGTCGATCAAGATGATGATTTGCAACGAATAGCTCTTTCGACTGTGATTGACAGTTATAAGGAAATCTTTATTTCATTCGCAGCGAAAGATACCGACTTATCAAGTCAGCTGGAGGTCGTTTACAATAAGACCCAACAACAGATTCGTGATGGGATGAGAGTTCCTCGCCTAGGGAATACCTACAACGTGCAGTTGATGGAACCTGATCAGGCGACGCTGGCACGCATCTTCAGACCTCTGCCAGTTGGGCCCAATGGGGTTATTCAGGGAACACTCCCTCATCCACTTAGTGGGGGCTACTAGTGACGGCCCTGATCAAGTATATTTTCTTAGTATCAGCATTTGTAGGCTATGCAGGTGTTGCACATGCGGAGTGCGATCTCGATGCATATATGGATGCTGGGGATTTGTCTGACAGCCAGATCGACGCATTCAACAAGGAAATTGCAAAGTGTGAGAGAGAAACGAATGTTGCAAATGGCGACATTTCAAAGATCGAAGCTTTATTAAAAAATATGCGTACTGCCGATCAGATGCTTTCAAAGCATAACTTTGCTGTTCAGCGCATGGCAGAGATTCGTCGTCTTAGTATGTCGTGGACTTCAGAGTTGTTAGCAATTCGCAGTGAGGGCGATCTGACTGCTAATTTGGCGACTATTCGCGAAGCTGTAAATCAAACGGCGGGATTCGATGAGGACTTTGCTGACCTTAAGGCAAACTGGCAACGTTATCTAGTGGCCAATGAAGAGATTGTTGGTAAAGAGGCGTATGCCTATTTAAGAGGGAGTGTTCAAGGCGGTTCGATACTCAATAAATTCCTTGAAGATTTTAAAAAGGATTTTCCACCTTATTTCTTCGGATACGAGATCATTCACGACTATGAGGTTCAGGCGGCTGAGGCCAACTTGCGTGTATTCAAGAAGGCCCTTGCTGTAGCTGAAAAAACTGTATCCAAGCAGTTCTTTGATAACTGGAATAACAAGGTCTACGGCGATCTAAAATCAAAAATCGTAGAATATAAGGCGGATCTTTATTGGAGTGCCTATAGCAAAAAGCTCGCACTTGACGCATTGATTTCAAGATCGAAGAGAGAGAAAAGTCTGGGGATTGTTGATCTTAACATCGATGAATTGAGTATTGTGAAAAGCCAAGTCGCGGGTTTGAACACTCAGGCTCCAGCGGAGTTGAAAGTTATTCTGTCATCTAAGATTGAGGCGGCATTGCAACAGATTGATTCAACGGTCATAGCACTTCAGAAGGAAGATCAGCAGCGATCGCGCGAGCGAATTTTATTAGCAATATCAGTAAGAGAAAGACAGTTGGCTGCTTGTGGGCAACCAGGTGTAGTTCTTGATAAAACGAAGCTTGAAAATAGGGCTTTGCAAGTTTACTACGTCCAGTTGGAACAAACAGTTTCACGATGCCGGAGTAAAAAATGAAGTTTTTGATAACTCTCATTTTTACTCTGTTAACTGGCGTAATCTGCCAAGCGCAAAGCTTGGGATACTTACGAGTTAAAGTTGTTGAGGTGAATCCTCTTCATCATGGGCAGGCAGTTTTAAAGGCTGTTAATACGGAAGTGATGTCCTTTAGTCATTCTACGAATGAAAAGGTTGTGACATTAAATTCCTCTCAGCTAAGCACGGGGAAATCGACAAACATATCCGTGGATTACGCATTTGGTGAAACGGAATGTAAATTTGAATACCAGATTTCTTATTCCATGAATCAGAATGGCCCCTGGATCAATATTCCAAAGGTTTTCCATGCGCCCAATAAAGATAGCTGGGCGGTTCTGCCATTGGGAATTTGCGGTAGCAGCGTTTGTAGCTCCAATGAAAGTGTACAGCG
>JAGIAF010000025.1:0-16584 GCA_017745015.1 Bdellovibrio sp.
GTACAAAACCTTCTTGAGAACTTCCAAACGTTGAGTGACGAGATCAAAAAACGCGAAGGCGCGATCAAAGGTCGTATCGATGCGAAGAAAGACGAAAAAATCGAACAAGCTTGGGAAAAATACCAAGAGATCGTAAAAGTCTTGAGCGCTTCTGAAGAGAAACTGGAAAAAGAAGTGAACAGCACAATTGAAAAAATCAAAAAGTCTGCTGACACTCTTGAAAAGAACATCCAAGTCGCCAAGAAAAAAGCCATCGTGCAAAAAGCAAAACTTGAAAAAGCGCTTTTCAAAAAAACGATGACTTCAAAAAAGAAAGCTTCTGCAAAAGCAAAAGTAACTACGAAAAAAGCGACTGCGAGAACTACAAAAAAAGCTACTCGCAAGACGACTAAGAAGGCTTCTCGCCGCGCTTAATTGTTTCATTCTGAGACAGATATCAGTAGGGTCCTGCCCTACTGATATTACAAGATTCCTTATATAGTAATCCGAACATTACACATATCTTTAACAGGATCTTATATACTCGTTCTCCCCGGCAGTAGTGACCTCATCTCAATTTGATGGATTCAAGGTATTATTGCATCTTCTCCATCGTACTTAAGCCCTAATAAATCCAAACCGATAGGTCTCCTAAGAGAATTTCTTAACGATTTTTTAACAGGGACGTACTATGGGAATCGGCAGAAAAATCGGAATCACATTTGTAGCGACCCTACTCATGTTCGCTACATCGGTAACCTGGGGTGCACCCCAACGCCTCACCTATCAAGGGCGGATCGTCGCTACGGATGGAACTCCCCTTGAGTACAACGACACAAGTTTTAGATTTCAAATCACTTCCTCTGATGGCACTTGCATCCTTTATTACGAACAACGCGATCACGTAAATCTTCAAAACTCGAATGGCATCTTCGACATCTCTATTGGTGACGGCACTGTGACTTATGCTGTAGGTGGCGCTAATAAATTGTCCGACTCCTTTATCAATGGCGTAACTTACGCGTGTTACGGCAGTGGTAACTGGCTTGCCACTTCAACTTCCGAGCGCCTTTTGAAAGTCAGCTTTAATGATGGTAACGGCTGGAAAGAAATTACCCCTGCCAACGTGATCCGTTCTGTTCCTTTTGCAATGAGCGCTTACAGTGCGCAAACGATCGCAGATAAAACTATTAATGACATCGTTCTTAAATCCACACTGCCGGCCGCTTGTATTGCTGGACAAGTTTTGACTTGGAACGGTTCTGCCTTCGTCTGCACCGCTGACGCGACTGGTGTCGGTACTATCACGGGTGTCACAGCCGGCAGCGGTCTTACGGGTGGCGGCACAACAGGTGCGGTATCTCTGGCACTTACTACGACAGGTGTTTCTGCTGGCACCTATGGTTCAGCCACGCAAATTCCAACATTTGCCGTAGATGCTCAAGGCCGTATCAGCTCCGTCACTCCGGTGACAATCACCGGTACAACTCCGGGTGGTTCTGCGAGTGGTGATTTAACGGGAACTTATCCTGGCCCAACAATCACAACGGGTGCTGTTACCAGCGCAAAAATTCTTGATGGTACTATTGTTGGTGCCGACATGGATTTCACGGGCACAAACACTGCGACTACAAATTTAGTCATGAAAGATTCATCTGGAAAGTTCACGAATTTTGCCTGCGCAACGGCCGGTCACGTTGCCACTTGGACAGTCGCCGGTTGGGCCTGTCAGGCGCCTGCGACAACGGGCTTGCCATTAAGTGGCGGTACCATGGCTGGCGACATCGACATGAATGGCAATAACATCACCAACATCGGCTATATGACGATGTTGCCAAGTAAGAGTCTTCATCTTTCAAACAACGCTTCAGACCCAACAGGCTTAACAAATGCTGATAAAGGTAAAGTTTGGTTCAACTCCACATCTAACGAAGTAAAATATTGGAACGGCTCTTCGGCAGTAGCCGTAGGCTCTACAGGAGCCGCAGTAACCTCCCTCACTGGCGATGTCACCGGCTCTGGCCCTGGTGCTACAGCAACAACAATCGCTGTAGGTGCTGTGACAAGTTCAAAAATTCTTGACGGCACTATCGTGGCCGCAGATATGGACTTTACGGGTGTTGCCTCTTCATCAGCAGGAATCGTGATGAAGGATGCCTCTGGTAAATTCATCAGCGCGACTTGTTCTTCTGCTGGAGATGTTGCGACTTGGACCGCGAGCGGTTGGGCCTGCCAAGCTCCAGCAGACTTGCCTTGGTCAAAAATCACCTCCGGAACTCCAACCACGTTATCTGGATATGGCATTACTGATGCCGTTAAAAATGGTGGCGGAACTCCAAGTATTACGACGGGAACTTCAGGAGCAAAACCGGCAACCGGTGCATCCGGCGCAATCTATATTGAAACTGATACGCAGTACGTTTACTCGGGCACGGGATCAGGTTGGCTGACTATCGGCGGCTCACCTGCTGGCGTCACCGCCCTTACAGGTGATGTCACAGCAAGTGGCACCGGCTCTGTTGCGGCAACGATCGCCAATAGCGCCGTCACCAATGCCAAAATGGCGAACATGGCCGCCTACACTTTAAAAGGTAACAACACGGGCTCTTCTGCTGTACCAACCGATGTCACCATCACAAGCTTACAAGGTACAACCGCCTCGACATTCGCTGCAGGCAATGACTCGCGCATCACCGGCGCTCTTCAATCAGGTGCTGCAGCTGGTGGAGATTTAACGGGGACTTATCCAAATCCAACGATTGCTGCCAATGCAATTACAACTGGAAAAATTGCCTCGTCCACTATTCTTGGTACGAACATGAATTTCACTGGTGTGAATGCCGGAACGACAAACATGGTTCTTAAAGATGCCACTGGTAAATTCTTTGACTTCGGCTGCTCTACGGCAGGGCATGTTGCAACTTGGACCGTAGCAGGTTGGGCTTGTCAGGCGGTTACCGTGACAACCTCTAGCTTTGGTTCTCAAACGCAAAATACATTCTTGGCAGCCCCCAATGGTTCCGATGGCAATCCCACATTCAGAACAATTGCCTCTGCAGATTTGCCCCTTACGGGTGCCTCTGGCGCTTATATTAATGGTGGCAATTCCTTTGGTTCAGCGGCGACAATTGGTACGAATGATGCCAATAGCTTCGCCTTCAAAACTGCAGGCAATACAAGAGTGACGATCAATGCGTCTGGACAAATGGGTCTTGGTGCGGCTCCTTCAACAACGTCTCTTTTCGAAGTGGCGAAACAATCGTCTGGTTATGGCATGACGATCTCTGCTCCGGCAGCTGGTTGGATCGCAAATGACTGGCGCATCGGTGGCGTACAAAAAGCTGTGATGGGTGTTTCCAATGGCGGAACTTTCTTCGGTTCCTCTTCAGATGCAGCCAATGACTTTGTTATCGAAACAAGTTCGAGCAATTTAATCTTTGCCACGGGCAGCTCGGAAAATATGCGTTTGAGTACGTCAGGCACTCTCGGAATCGGTACGATTGCTCCGTCAGCGAACACGAAACTTCATGTGGTGGGAACTATCGTCGCAACTCCTAATTCCATTGCATCAGGTGCCGCAGTCAACTTGGCTTCAAGTAACACCAGCGTCCTAGCCTCTGTGGGTGGAACTTCAATTACTCTTTCAAATATGGTTCATGGTGGTAACTACACATTGGTCATTCAAGATACGACCTCAAGAACTTACACGTTCTCTGGTTGCAATACTTCAAAGTTCTTGCCGCCAAATGGCCCGACCGTTTCTGGTTCGTGGTCAACTTATAACATTCTCACGCTTTATAACGGCGCAACTTATGACTGCGTGATCACTTGGGCGACAGGATATCAATAATGAAAATCTTGCTTCTGTCGCTCTTATTTCCACTTGCATCCCTTGCTCAGTTAGGACTTCAAACTGGTGCACTGCTTGATTCCGGCACCACCGGTGGTCGCTGTGTGCCTGCTTATAAGTCCGCTTGGCTTCCTCAAAATAATTCTGTCGCCGCTCTTTGGCATTTAGATGGTACTGTCGGTAATGTTGCCAATGCCTCAGTTTTACCTTCGGGATTCACGGGAGGTCCCACTCTGACAGCAACCATGGCTGGCACTAACTTGAGTTATGCGAATTCCTCCGTTACCAATTTACGCCAAATCATCACCGGCAATGGCAATGCCAATGATATTATCAAAGCTACAAACAATACGGATCTTGCAGATCTTCCGGCATTAACGGTCAGTATGTGGGTCAACATGGCTTACCCTTCTGGTTCGAATCAACGACTGTTTTATAAA
Source organism: Bdellovibrio sp. (assembly GCA_017745015.1). Classification (GTDB taxonomy): domain Bacteria; phylum Bdellovibrionota; class Bdellovibrionia; order Bdellovibrionales; family Bdellovibrionaceae; genus Bdellovibrio. Next base: position 4,270 of record JAGIAF010000025.1, read on the forward strand.
AGCGATGACAATGGCACACGAGGATATTTCTTTGTTTTTCGTACCGATGGTTCTCTTGATTTTCGTAAAGTCCATAGCACCACAAATATGGAACGCCAAGGATGCCCAATTTCTACAACATATTGGTCTTCAAAAACTTGGCATCACATTGTGATCACCTGGGACGGAACTTCCAATTACACGGGCCTTAAATATTATCTCGACGGAACAGAACTCACATTCAATGTCGCCGACACTCGATTCACAGGCACTTGCAATAACCAAGCAACTTATGGCGGCTACACCACAGGAACCAATGGCGCCGGGGGCTTCAACCTCGATACTGGCTATCCTTTCATTCTTTTCGGCGTCCCTGCTTCATCCGGGTCCAATCCATCTTCAGCGTCCCTGACCGGAAGTATGGATGAGGTCATTATTTGGAATAAAGCTCTTACTTCGACGGAAGTAGACACTCTCTACAAACATCAAAAGTGCAATTAGACGAAGGACACGGCGGGCATTGCCCAGCCCCTTCGGTCTCGGATATTATTATCCCAGATGACGACCAAACTTCTCCGGATCGTGTTGAAGTACTTCGCGATCTTCTTATTAACATTGTGTGTGACGGGCCTCGGCGCCTTGAGCGTGGCTTCGTACTACGGCATTTCGCAGCTCCATGAGCAAATGCCAAAGGACCACAATTTGGGAGCGGTTGCAAAAATCAGCGAAGGCTATCTGAAAGAGCTGGAAACCTTCGATTCCCTATTTGCCCAAGTTCAGGGCAAAAAAATGCCAGCTCTTTGCTCGACAATCTGCAACCCGGTAGGACTCGATCAGGAAGAACTCATCAACGGGAAAACCGATTATTTAGAAAGCTACTACAAGGAAACGGGAAACAAGGCGTTCAAAGACCCGTTATTCCGCTTCAAACTTGAGCAAATGTCGCTGGTTTCTCGCACGCTGCCTCCGTCAGTTCGCTCCGTCGTGAACGATATTTTGAAAGAGGAGGGTCGAGACCAACGAAATAAATTATGGTTGGCTGTTCGTCTGGAAACCTCCGTTTTGATGAGTCTTCCAGGCCTTTCTTCCCGGCTACAAACGTTTAAAGAGCACTCAGAGCAATTGGAGCAACTTCGCACGATGATTAAAGCCTGTCACACAGGCACAAGTCCGAAGAAAATCTCCTCCCAATGTGAATCCCTGCAAATTTAGAGTATAATCGGCATATTGCTTTGCATTAGCGGCCTCGCACCAGAATTAGCCAACACTTTAATCAAAACACCGCCTGTGCTAGGCTCCTTAGCGTTATTGAGGTGTACATGAAAATCGACGATTTATCTCCTAGAAATGAGTTCATTCCACGCCATATTGGCCCAAGCGATTCCGACGTCCAAGAGATGTTGAAGGTTCTTGGTTTTTCTTCTTTGGATGAACTTGCAGACAAAGTTATTCCTTCTCAAATCCGTACCCCGCACGGCTTTGAAGGTGTGGGTCCTGGTGTTTCTGAATTTGGTTTATTGAACCACTTGAAATCCATGGTTTCGAAAAACAAAGTTTTCAAAACTTATATCGGCATGGGTTTCCACGACACAATCACACCAACGATCATTCAAAGAAACATCTTTGAAAATCCAGTGTGGTACACAGCCTACACACCTTACCAAGCAGAGATCGCACAAGGTCGCTTGGAAGCTTTGTTGAATTTCCAAACAATGGTTGCTGATCTTACAGGAATGGAAATTTCCAATTCATCTTTGTTGGATGAAGGAACCGCTGCTGCTGAAGCGATGTTCATGGCCCACGCTCTTTGCAAAACAAAAGCAAACGCGTTTGTCGTTTCAGACAAAATGCATCCTCACGTGATCGAAGTTCTTGGCACTCGTGCTGAGCCTTTGGGTCTAGAGATGATCGTGACGAATCCTGCGACTTACGATTTCGCGAAACCTGCCTTCGGCGTGTTCTTCCAATACCCTGATACTGAAGGTGCGGTTGAAAACTACGCAGACCTTGCCAAAAAATACCAAGCACAAGGTGCGCACGTCGTGGCTTCTGTGGATTTGCTAGCGATGACTCTTTTGACTCCTCCGGGAGAATGGGGTGCAGATATCGTTGTGGGTAACTCGCAACGTTTCGGCGTGCCATTGGGCTACGGCGGTCCTCACGCGGCATTCTTGGCGACAAAAGATTCTTATAAGCGCATGATGCCAGGTCGTCTTGTGGGTGTATCTGTAGACTCTCAAGGCAAACAAGCTTTGCGTTTGGCTTTGCAAACTCGTGAGCAACATATCCGTCGTGAAAAAGCGACTTCGAATATTTGTACTGCTCAAGTTCTTTTGGCGAACATGGCTTCTATGTATGCGGTTTACCACGGACCACAAGGTCTTAAGAAAATCGCGATGCGTGTGAACCGTTTGACAGCGATCATGGCAGATGGTCTTGCGAAACTTGGTTACAATGTTTCTAAAGGTGCCTTCTTCGACACGATCACAGTGATCTCTGATAATGCAGCAGGCATCATCGCTCAAGCAGAACAGTTGGAAATGAACTTCCGCAAGATCAACGACAAAACTGTTGGTATCTCTTTAAATGAGACAACAACTTTGAATGACGTTGAAAAAATCTGGATGGCGTTCAATGGCGGAAAGCCTGCGGCTTTCGATTGCCACTCTATCGACGACACTTTGAAAAACGAAATCCCGGCGGCTTTGGCTCGTAAATCTGCATTTATGACAAACCCCGTGTTCAACTCTCACCACAGCGAGACTGAACTTCTTCGTTACATCCACCATTTGCAAAACAAAGACATCACTTTGACTCACTCAATGATTCCATTGGGTTCTTGCACAATGAAATTGAATGCAACAACTGAGTTGGTTCCAGTTTCATGGCCCGAAATCAGCAAACTTCACCCGTTTGCTCCAGTCGCTCAAACTTCTGGTTTGATCGAAATGATTAAAGACCTTGAAGCGAAACTTTGCGACATCACGGGCTTTGCAGCGGTAAGCTTGCAACCAAATGCGGGCTCTCAGGGTGAATACGCAGGTCTTCTTGTGATCCGTAAGTACCACCAATCTCGTGGTCAAGCTCACAGAAACATCTGTTTGATTCCTTCATCTGCACACGGAACGAATCCCGCGTCTGCAGCTCTAGCGGGTATGCAAGTTGTGGTCGTTAATTGCGACGACTTGGGTAACGTTGAGATCTCTGACTTGAAAGCAAAAGCAGAGCAGCACAAAGACAACTTAGCAGCGTTGATGATCACTTACCCTTCTACACACGGTGTGTACGAAGAAGGTATCAAAGAGATCTGCGACATCGTTCACGCAAACGGCGGTCAAGTGTACATGGATGGCGCGAATATGAATGCCTTGGTTGGTATGTGCCGCCCAGGTACTTTCGGTGCTGACGTGTCTCATATGAACTTGCACAAAACATTCGCGATCCCCCACGGTGGTGGCGGTCCTGGTGTTGGTCCTATCGGTGTCGGCGCGCACTTGAAAGAGTTCTTGCCGAAGCATTCTTTGATTGCTGAAGCAGGTCCTGCAAACGGTATCAGCGCAACGACGTCTGCTCCTTGGGGTTCAGCGTCTATCCTTCCGATCTCCTGGTCTTATATCACAATGATGGGTGCTCAAGGTCTTCGTAAAGCGACTTTGGTTTCTATCCTGTCAGCGAACTACATCGCGAAGAAGTTGGAAAAAGCTTACCCAGTTCTTTACAAAGGTAAGAGCGGATTTGTTGCCCATGAATGTATTATCGACGTTCGTGACATCAAGAAAACTTCTGGCATTGATGTGACTGACGTCGCAAAACGTCTGATCGACTACGGCTTCCACGCTCCAACAATGTCTTTCCCTGTGGCGGGAACATTGATGATCGAGCCAACCGAGTCAGAGCCAAAGCAAGAAGTGGATCGTTTCATCGATGCTATGCTTGCAATTCGCGGCGAAATCACTGCGATCGAATCTGGCAAAATGGACAAAGAGAACAACGCACTTAAAAATTCTCCGCACACAGCGCAGATGATGATGAAACCTGAATGGAATCATCCCTATTCTCGCGAAGAAGCGGTTTACCCAGTGGAGTGGTTGCGCACGAACAAGTTCTGGCCGGTAGTAGGCCGCGTAGACAACGCCTACGGCGACCGTAACTTGATCTGCTCTTGCCCAAGTATTGAAGAATATCGCTAAAAAAGGCCTTCGGGCCTTTTTCGAAAATAGAAGTGATGATGAAGAAGATTTTGCTGATACGACTGGATAAGATTGGGGATTTGATTTCCACTATGTGTGTGGATCAGGCTTCTTTTTTGTCTGGTTGCGAAGTAAAATGGGTCATCGCTAAAGGTTTGGCCTTTGTTCCTGAGCATGCTGATCCGAAACGTTCTTATTTGGAACTCTCCAAAGAGGACTGGAAGACATCCCTCAAACACTTGCGCCAATTTATTCGTGAATTTAAACCCGACGTAGCTGTGAGTTTTCAGGCACCATGGTGGGTGAGCTTTGCCTTGTGGGCAGAGGGTGTAAAGATTCGCGCAGGCGTGCAATCGCAATGGCACAGCTTCTTATTCTTAAATAAAGGCCTGCGCCAACGCCGCAGCCAAGCCGTGCAACACGAAGCTGATTACAACATGGATCTTCTACGCTTTGCTTTGGATGAAGAATCCAAAGAGCCAGCTCCGGTTTTGAAACTAGCTGCGCCAGTAAATCCGGAACTTTTAGAGAAACATTCTCTATCGGAAAAACACTATGTGGTTGTTCACGCTGGCATGGCGGGTTCTGCTTTAAACTGGCCGACAGAGCGCTATATCTCTTTGATTGAGCAAATCACTCCCTTTGAAAAAGTAGTCCTGACGGGAACTCCTGCTGACGAGCCTTTTTTGACGGCGATCAAAGCTCGTTTTAAAAATGACGCCCAAGTGATCAACCTGCAGAATCAATTGAAACCTGCGGAGTTGTTCACAGTTCTAAAGAACGCAAAAGCCGTGATTGTTCCAAGTACGGGTGTTGCCCATATGGCAGCTTCTCTCGGAACTCCAGTATTGGGACTTTACTCCCCGATTCGCGTTCAGCATCCTCGTCGTTGGGCTGCTCGCGGTGAGAATGTAAAAATTTTCGTATCTAAGAACGAAAATCCTCCCTACGACCATGCGATGGAAGAAATCCAGGTCGATGATTTGCTAAAAGCCCTGAATTCTCTGTAATATCCATCCATGCAAAGACACTTTTCCGTTCCCGCAAATTTTGAGTCCTCTATTGCAGCGGCATTGGCCGATTTCAAGCTGACCCTGACAGATTCTAAGGACCTAGCGAAATGTGTGCTCGCTCTTTCTGATTTCTTTATCTCGCAACCCGATGGCCAAACTCCATGGCATGAATCCTGGGCCCAGGTTGCATATCTGTGTTACTACCTTCCGCTCAATGCCGCTCGCTTGCGAGCCGTGATTGGTGAGGGAGAAAAGCGTGGCTTCTTTAGTGGCCTTGAAGATGTTTTGGATTTCGGAGCGGGCCTTGCCACGGCCTCCTTAAGTCTTTCAGAAACACAAAAGCTTCGTTATACATTAATCGAGCGGGCCTCTGAGCCCCAACGTCTGATCGAAAAATATTTCTCCTACTTCGAAGCGCAAGAATGGACCCGCACCTTCAGTGGCGGCCGTATTCAGAATCCTAGAAGAACATTGGCGCTATTTTCTTATTCTTTAACAGAGCTTTCTGATTTGCCTGAGTGGGCCTACGATTGCGAAGCTTTGATGATCGCTGAGCCCTCCACTCAACAAGACGGACGAAAGCTTTTAGAACTTCGTAAAAAGCTTTTAGAGAAGGGTTTTCACGCTTGGGCTCCATGCACCCATGAAGGTCCGTGCCCACTGCTGAACCAATCTAAAACAGATTGGTGCCACGATCGCATCCACTTCGATGCGCCGGCTTGGTTCCAGAAAATGGAAGAGCAACTGCCGATGAAAAATCGCACTCTGACCATGAGCTATCTCTTGATGAGAAAGACCAAGCCTCAACCAATTCCAGCAGCTCGCGTGGTGGGTGATACTTTAAAAGAAAAAGGCAAAGACCGCCAAATGATCTGCCGAGGCCCTGATCGCGAGTTCTTAGCATGGATGCACAAACATAAGATCCAACAAGAAATCCCTCGTGGCGCACTGATTGAAGTGCCAGAAAGCGCTCAGAAAGTTTCCAACGAACTTCGCGTCGCTCAAGAAATCAAAGTTCTCTAATTATTTTTAACGGGGTTTACTTAGTTGTGATCCCCGTCGCCTGAATCACTAATATTGAAAGCGCGACAAATAGAATAAGGATATAACCAAGAAGGTAATAAATCTTCTCGGTGTTCGTCATATTTTTAGGTCCCCAGTCAAAGACGCGATCGCTTCGACGTTGGGCACGTGTTTTAGTGACGATGATTAAGGCTGATCCTACGGCGAAAACCGCCAGCAAAACCATCCCTACAAATCCAAATATCGGAAGCGAGAAAGCTACGATTCCGGCAATACACGCTGCTACCAACGGAAATCCCAATATCAAAGCTGTTTGAATCGCTTCATTTCTAGAGCCATACATAGCAATAGACCTCAACTCGTAGATTTATACTCCCACAAAACTGGGTTTATAAACATTTACAAGTATACTATTTTCTCGACTCACATTGAGACAAAACAAATGATTTTTCAGGGCTATAGGACGGGACATGAGACATGTCCCCCAAAAATAAAAAACGGGGTAACAACTGTTACCCGGTTAAGATGTTTCGATTATAAAGAACGAACTAGTCGTTAAGGCCGAATCCAGCTACTGGGAACAACGATACAGAAATCTGATATGTCTTCCCTTGAACTGCACCACCAGCATCCAAGAACTGCGCTAGTTCTTTGCGGAAGCTTTTGATCTTCTCTTTTGCTTCTGTCAAACGAGCTTCATCAACAGAAATAGTGATTGTGGATTGTTCGCGATCTTCGCTTGGCATCTTCTCAAGAAGGCGCTCAAGTTTACGTTTCATTTTTTTCTCGCGGCTTACTTCGGCAAAAACCTGAAGCTGCTCACCAGGCAAATTAAGACGCTCACCGAACATACGGATCGTTCTCATTGTTACGGTTCTTTTGCCATTTAGAATTTTGGACAAGAATGACGAGTCCACTTCTAAGTGTCTTGCGAACGCACGCAATGAGTAACGTGGGTAGTTTTGGCTACGACGTGCGAGTTCATCTTCAAGGAATTGTCTAAAATCTGAGTTTTTATTTACGTCTTGCATGTCGACAAGAACTATTGGCAGGTCCCCAAATAATCAATAATTTGTTCACAGTCTTACAGACATTTAATAGAGCTATTCAGGGCGCGTCAATTATCGACCGAACATTACAGAATTTTATCGAATATCAACAACTTACGGTTGCGTCCGTTTTCAAAAACTTCGCATACAGAAGTTCGCTTATAGGTGCGTAAGAACGGCTCCCAAGTCTCCAAAAACTGCTCCAATTTTTCTTCGTAATTGTGCGAACTCAAGATCAGGCGATTGAACTTTAACGAATTTTTCTCGTGAATCCCCTGCAGGATGTCACTGATTGTGTGCATTCCTACTCCCGCAATGACTGCAGTTCCCCCAGCGGTTGCAGCCACTGTTTCTCCACTCTGAGCCCAGAAAAAAGCACGCTGCGGATACGCTTCGCGAAAATGCTTTTCATCGAAACGAACTTTCAATTTCTGAATGATGTGCGGAACCTGATCCACAAAGTGAACCTCAGGAAAATAACCACTGCGATAAGCACTCAAACCCAAATAACCATGATCGCAGCAAAAATCCCACACGGGTTCACCACGAAGCAAATTATCAAACAACGCCTGCATACGATCCGAAAGCCTAAACATCGGTCTCTCTTATCATACACACCCACCCAAGACCACAACGGTGATTTCCTTGAGAATAAACTTCGCGAAGGGATTCTATGCAGAGGGAAGCCCTGCGCAGTCAGCCTCCGGGCCCGCACGACGCGGTATCAATGCCCGGTGAGGCAGGATGCCGTGCTGACGGAGCGGGGCTTCCCTCTGCATAGAATCCCGATTGACGAACTCGTTTATTATCGAGGAAACTCAGCGCCATGAAAAAGACTCCTTTGGCGGAAACGCATGTAAAATTGGGCGCTCGTATGGTGGACTTCGCTGGCTGGTATATGCCGGTTCAGTATGTAGGTCTTCGTGAAGAGCATGATAACGTTCGTAAAAATGTCGGCTTGTTCGACGTCTCTCACATGGGTGAAGTTCGTGTGAAAGGTCCAAAGGCCCTTGAAACTTTGGAATGGCTGACGACGAATGACGTGGCTCGCTTGAATGATGGCGAAGCTCAATACTCGCTTCTTCCGAATGACCAAGGTGGTTTGGTCGACGATATTATCGTTTATTGCCTTTCAAAAAATTCTGACTACTTGGTGTGTGTGAACGCTTCTAACAAAGACAAAGACTTTGCGTGGATGACGAAACACAACAAGGGTGCCGACATGACCGATGAGTCGGATAAATGGGGGCAGATCGCCATCCAAGGCCCGAAAGCTTTGGAACTTTGTGACCGTGTCTTTGGAGTTTCTGGGGGCTTCAAAGTCAGCGAAATGAAGCCGTTCACTGTGAAATCTGGCGAATTCAAAGGCCACAAGATCATGGTGGCAACAACAGGCTACACAGGCGAAAAAGGCTGTGAAGTGTTCGTTGAAGCTGCTGGTACAGACGCTTTGTGGATGACATTGTTGGAGCAAGGTAAAGACTTGGGCGTTATGCCAATCGGCTTGGGAGCTCGCGACACATTGAGAACTGAAATGAAGTACTCTTTGTACGGCCACGAGATCGATGACACAACGAATCCATACGAAGCTGGCTTGGGTTGGGTTATTAAACCTGCCAAAAAAGACTTCATGAACAAGGCCCAAATCGTGGGCGTTAAAGACGCAGGTCTAAAGCAAAATCTTGTGGGATTTAAGATGCTTGAGAAGGGCATCCCTCGCCAAGGCTATGCCCTGTTTTCTTTTGACAATAAAGAAATCGGCAAGGTAACTAGTGGTACTCACTCACCTTCCTTGGATGAACCTATTGGCATTGCTTACATTGACGTGGCGTATGCAAAAGAAGGAACCGAGTTCCTTTTGGATATCCGTGGACGTAAAGTGAAGGCCGTGGTTGTTAAAACCCCGTTTGTAACTAAATAAGGAGCACTCAGATGCCATTCCATATCCCTGAAGACTATTACTACACTAAAGAACACGAATGGGCTCAAGTTGACGAGAACATCGTAACTGTTGGTATCACTGAGTTCGCGCAAGATTCATTGGGCGAAATCGTATACGTTGAACTTCCAGAAGAAGGTCAAAAGATCACTCAAGGCCAAACTTTCGGCGTTGTTGAGTCTGTTAAGGCCGTTTCTGACCTTTACGCACCAGTTTCTGGTACTGTAATCGAAGTAAACGCATCCCTAGGCGACGATCCATCTGTTTTGAACGACGATCCAGTAAATGAAGGCTGGTTGGTTCGTATCGAAATGGATACTGAAAAAGAGCTAGCGAACCTAATGAGAGCTCCGGACTACAAAAAATTGATCGCAGAAAAATAATTTTCGTTGATTTAGCGGAACCAATCCGCTAAATCTTTGTTTCCGCAAAACGGTGTTGCCCCGCTGGTGAAATTGGCAGACACGCTAGACTTAGGATCTAGTGCGCAAGCGTGGGGGTTCAAGTCCCTCGCGGGGCACCAAATCTAAAAAGCTGACCTCTGGGTCGGCTTTTTTTATGTCCAAAATCGCCGTAAACGGCTTCCTAAAAAAAGTTTTCTGACGAAACCATTCTAGAATCCTTTAAAAAGGCCTTAAAGAAATCAGAAATCGTCAAACTAAAGGATTAGTTATGAGAAAATATATTTTCATTCCTCTGTTTGTAGCGGTTCTATGCGGAATTGCTTTTGCTGGCGTAAAACACTTCTGGCGTGGTGAAACAATGAACCTGAAACAAGCAGAAAAGAGATGGGGCTCTGAATCCTTTGACGCGCAAAAGTTTAAAACCTCTTCAACTAATGAACGGGCGAAAATGGTGGTCTCCATCATTAAAACTAAAGCCCTCATCGGAAAAAATAGGCTCGAGATTCGTGATCTCTTGGGAGCACAAGATGGCTATTACTTTACCGATATGTATCCTGCGTACATTATTTTTGAAGATCCCAAATCTGATGGAGAAACTTGGCAGATTGTGGGACTCCTCGACAAAGAATATAAAGTAAAGGAAGTTATCATTCACAAAAACTGCTGTAACAAGTAGTACCACCATAGATTATGGCAAGAACCGCGTTCGAAACGCGCCCACTAAGGGGGCATCAATCTTCTTCGGAAGAGATAAAAAAGCCGACTGAATAAGTCGGCTTTTTTATGTCCAAAATCTGCAGCTACTTTAAATCAAATGATCGATATTCTTTAAAAGTAAAATTCTCGTCGGGAATGATCCAAGCTACAGAAGCGAATGAAGTGGTCCATGGCGTAAACTGAGCATTGAGTTTTGAATTGATCGCACTTACTTCTTCAGGCTCTCTTCCCCCTTCAGAAATAGTCATGTGAGGAATAAAGCCCTTCGTTAATGGCAAGTCGGTTCTAAACAGAGCTGTCTCATGCAGTTTCTCTCGCAAATCTAAGATCGATTGTTTTGGAGAAATGTCCAACCAAATTAATCTTCTATTTGGTGATGTTGTGAAGGGACCTACAGCAATCTCAATGGTATTCATCGAATTTACGATACTTTGAATTGCGCGAAGCTCTTCATTCGAAGGAGCCTTTGCAAATGGCTGAGTTAAAGTAATGTGCGCCATTGAGATGTTGGCAGAAATTGGATCGTGTTCATCCCTTAAGCGATCCACAGTCGACCGTAGATCACCGCTCGGCACGTAGGCAAGGGTACCGAACTTATAATCCTTCTTCCAACTTGCCCAGCTTTCGCCCGTCGCGTACATGACCAGCTCCTAATTCACTGCCAATTTCATTTCATCATTTTCTAGGCTGAATTGTAGCTGATCGGTATTGAGATTTGTTTTGTAGAAGAAGATCGTCGACCAGTGACGGTTTTCTGCCAGCAGACCAAATGGCGCCGCCTGCATTTCAGTAGCTCCGTGATAAATCTTGTACGTCAGCTCGATGGCATCGACGCCGATCAAATCTGGATTCGTTTCCAAATAGTCGTAAGAGTTCTTTACCAAGCTTTCCATTGTTACCTTTGGCAGGAAGTACGTCTTATTGGGAAAGCCTGGATTTTGATTGTTGCGAAGAGCAGGATGCACTTGCCCCAAGAGCTGAGTCATTTCCGTTAGCTCGATGCCAGCGTATTTTAATTCCTGTCTTAAGGCGTGACCGCGCACCGCTTGATAAACCAGTTGGATCCCTTCAGGCAAAAAGATTGCATCGGGTTTCATGAACCTTTTTGCGTCTCTCAGGGAATGAATCACATCTTCTGCGAACGGGTCAGACGCAAAAATCTCATGGAGAACCACATCTACTTTGGGAATGGCGTCTGTGGGGATCTCCGTAGAGTACTGTTTGATGATAGTGATTTTATCGCTCAAACCAAGGCGCTTGAATAACAGCTCCGCTGCCATTGCGAGCAGAGGATTCTTTTCGCAGCAAATGACCTGCTTGGCTCCGTGACGAATCGCCAGAACCGACATAATGCCGCTTCCCGCCCCGATTTCCAAAACGATCTTGTCGCGGACATTTTCACGAATGATTTTTTCGTAGAACTCGTTGCGAACATTATCGATCAGCATATCGTAATGCCAAGCATGGATAGGACTTAAAGCAGGGCCGGATTGTTGCGATTTTTCATCAGCTGTCATGCTGACAGAATAAGTCTCTCTGAAGACGGATAACAACATAAAAAAAGCGACCTTTGGGGTCGCTGTTTTCGATTCGCTATTTCAGATAGACTCTTCCGACTTGGGAGTCGTTTTTATCGTAAATATTGAGATAAATATGCTCGCCAAACATTTGCTGAGGAATCACGACATACAGGTTGTCGCGGAAATCTGGATACATGCTGCTCATCCCCACGTAACTCAAATGACCTTCATTAAGACTTCCAGGCAACAAATCGATAAAGCCGTATTTTGTGATGTATTGCAATAGCGCCGGATAGAACAAAGAATCAGGCTTCGCAACAGCCATCAAAGCGGTATTGTAGGCGATCACTTGATTTGCCGACTGTACGTAAGAAATTTCAGTGTAGCGAAGTTTATAAATCGAAAAATCGTGAAGTAAAATTGAGTCAATAAAGCTCGCACCAAACAAATCGATCAAGCTAACTTTAAGAGCTCCATCTGC
>JAGIAF010000025.1:16594-18210 GCA_017745015.1 Bdellovibrio sp.
GTTTATCAGCGAGCCGCTGAATGTTAAGCTAAAGCAAGAAGGTACCATTCTGTTTGAGTATACCCATTCACAGAATGAATATGGTTTCATATTCGAAACAGGCTATAAACCATCCTTCCGGTGTGAAGCAGTGATTGAAAAATACCTGCCTGGAAATCTTCCGACAGCAACGGGAACAAATAGAAATTGTTATCGTTGAAAATGTCAGAAAGCTTCATCAAAAAGTTATAGTACGCTTGTTTATCGTTGTGATTCTGGAAGAATTTTTGAGCTTCTTGCTCAACGGCAACAACTTGCTCATAAGTCAGCTCAGGTTTCAAAAGCCATAAAGCTTCGTGAAAAAGAATCGCTGCTTGTTCATAATCTTTGAGTTGGTAAAACTCTTTAAAAAGAACCGTCGTTTGGCTATCCCATCCACTTGCCGCCAACAAAACAACTTTGCTTTCTGGAATGTGGGTCATCAGCGCGTACTTCTCGATGATGCTTTTGCGAGTCGTATCGCTAATCGCATCATCTTTCACGCGGTAGTAATTACGAGTCAAAGTGGGATAGATTGCAGAAAAAAGCTGACCTTTAATGGACTCTTTGATTGGCATTGCTGCCAACTCCGCCATCAATCTTGTCAGACCCGGAATATTTTGCGCAGCTTCGGGCTTTTCAGCCAAATACAAATTGGCACTTAAGAAAGTCTCGATGCCCGCATCGGATCTCATACCCCCGCCGCCGTTTCGTACTTCACGAATAGCGTGCGCTTGCGCTGACAAGCACAAGGCTAAAAACAAAACGCTCAGTTTCATTCTTCGTCACCTTTAAGTTCAAAAAGTTGAATCGACAAACTGTACAGTTTGTCCTTGCCATCCATTTCAGATAACTCGCGGCTCAAAATTCTACGAAACTCGCTGATACGGCTTTTCGCATATTCCAACTGTGTGGAGTTCAAAGTAAATACAACGGAAGAGAAATCACGACGCTCTACCGGATCTTTTTTCAAAGCTCTGATCGCACGATTTAACATTTGCGCGTGAAAACTTTGAATAGCGTCTGAAGGAACATCAACTGAAGTTGTTGATTCCGTCTCGCTGACTTTCCATTGACCATGGTCCTCTTTCACAAGGCCCACATGTTTAAGACGATCAATTGTCAATTGTGCTTCAGAAAGAGTGATACCCAACTGACGAGCAATGCCTTCGTAAGTATGCTCAATACCTTGCATCTCCAAAAGCTCAAGAACCGCCAAATTGTGCCAGTCAGAAATAAGAGAGAAATGTTTGTCGAGGATTGTATTTTTATCAAGCAGACGAGCTTTTACGCGACTCAATGCCATCTTTTTAGTGATGGGACTACGGGCATGTTCGCTTTGTACAAGATCGATAAAAAATGCTTTGTCATCTTCAGGCAATTGGAGGCGGTCTGCGATAGCAGCCGCACGGCTATCAGAAAGACCTACTTTAGAGTTTAGAACTTCACTCAGACGTGAAGCCGAAACACCCAGATCTCTGGCAAAAGCGCGTAAAGAATATGACGGATTTTTTCTTTGTCTTTTACGTAGCTCTTCGCTCAAAAAACTTCTGTAGTTGCCATTTCTCATGGGGGATTTAATAACCCAGTACTATGAG
>JAGIAF010000260.1 GCA_017745015.1 Bdellovibrio sp.
GTCGTAACCAGGGATCGTCATCAAATCTTGAACGCTTGCTTGCGCCACTGATTGGAATGAACCGAAACCAGATTGGAAGATGTTTTGCGCCATTGTCTCATTCATGCCAGGGATCAACATCAAGTTGAAGATGGATTCAGCAGTACGAGAAGCCGCAGAAGATTCAGAAATGATGTCCAATTTCCAAGTTGTCAATTTAGCTGCCAAGCGAACGTTTTGACCACGTTTACCGATTGCCAATGACAATTGAGAATCTGGAACAACGATTTCCATCTCTTTATTAGAGTCATCAAGGAACACACGCGAAATTTCAGCCGGAGCCAAAGCGTTGCATGCGAAACGAGTGATATCTTCGTCCCAAGGAACGATATCGATTTTCTCGCCACGAAGTTCTTGTACGATGTTTTGTACACGAGAACCTTTCATACCTACGCAAGCGCCTACTGGATCCACAGTTTGATCGTTAGAACGAACGGCGATTTTCGCACGTTGTCCTGGTTCACGAGCTGCTGCCATGATCTCTACAACACCGTCATAGATCTCTGGAACTTCCATTTCGAAAAGTTTCATCAAGTAACGTTCATCAGCGCGAGACATGATGATTTGCGGGCCACGAGTCGTTTGGCGAACCTCAGACAAGTAACCTTGGATGCGATCGCCTGGTTTGTATTGTTCGCCAGGGATTTGTTCACGAGGTGGGATGTACGCTTCCGTACGGCCCAAATCGACAACGATAGCACCTTTTTCTACGCGACGAGCGATACCAGATGCAATCTCACCTTTACGTTCTTCGAACTCGTTAAAGATGATGTTGCGTTCAGCATCACGAACCTTCTGCATGATGATTTGTTTCGCAGTTTGAGCTGCGATACGACCCAAATCAGAAGCTTCCATTTTAATACCAATAGAATCGTCCAACTGTACGTTTGGATCCAATTTTTGCGCTTCATCGTAAGGAATTTCAACTTCCTCATCGATGTATTTTTCACGAGGTACAACCTCTTTGAACTCAAAAAGTTCAACTTCACCAGTCTCTTCGTTGTAAGCCGCTTCAATTTCACGGTAAGTACCGTATTTTTTACGAGCTGCTACAAGCATGCCTTGAGTGATCGCATCAATAACTACTTGCTTGTCGATACCTTTATCTTTACCGACTTGCTCAATCACTCTAGAAAGATCTGAGAACATATTATCTGCCATATGGTACCCCTACTTTTTCTGACCTTTAGTAACTTCAAAAACAACTTTAGCTTTTTCGATCATGCCGTACGGGATTTTAATCTCGACGTCGTTGATCACGAAACGCACACCTTGATCGTCAGCAGACTCAATAACGTCTTCGACTGTCTTAGCGGCTTTCCATTTCTTATCTGTCACACCCATGCTCTCAAGAGACTTTGATGTTTTCAGATAAACTTTCTTACCCACTGCTTTTTGAAAGTGCCATGGTTTTACCAAGTGGCGCTCAAGTCCCGGACTTGAAACTTCCAAAGTGTACTGCGCTCCTGGAATCAGATCTTCATCCTTATCCAACACTTCATTTAAAGCCTTAGATACATTGGAGCAATCTTCGATACTGATACCTGCAGCATCATCTTTATCGATGAAAAGACGAAGCGTACGACCTTTACCCAACCCTACGAATTCAATATCGTAGAGATAGCAACCTTGAGTCGTTGCAGCCTCACTCGCAATTTTTTCTACTGTATCCAACCAAGATGGTTTCTCTGACATTTCCGTATCCTTCATCACACCACCACCTCGTGTACGGGTGGTATTCATATGTCATGAAGGGACGCTTTAACAGCATCTCGGTGATGACTCAAACGCTTTAAAGCGTATCTGGTCACCACACCCGTGTCCGAGGAACTCTAAAAAGAATTCGTGGCAAAAAAAAATGGGCCTGCTGGGCCCATCGAACGACCTTAAACTAGCAAAAAAATCCAGGGAGTGCAAGGACTTATCTGGCCTTAGAGCCTGCCACTAAGGACGGGAGTACAATAAAGCTGTGGCCCCATCCTTATAATAGCGAGGACGGCGCCCCGTAAGGCTAAACCCAAGCTTTTCATAGAGTTTTTGCGCTGAATGGTTGGCTTCATGGACCTCAAGCCACAGCTCCAACCCCTGACCCTTTGCGGCGATAAGGTGCTTAATCAGGGCCTCCATGAACCCGCGACGGCGAAATTTAGGGTGGGTTGCCACTAAAGAAATCTCCCAGGCCCCGGGAACTTCCCGGTAAAGCACAAAGCCAGCAAGCTCCTCTCCTTCAAAAATACCCACCGCTTCCGCGCTGGCCATCTCTGCTCCCAACATATCCATGGGCCAATAAAATTGCGGCAACATCCCTTGTTCTTGATGAATCGCCTCCACCAAGGCTCGCATGGCGGGTTTATGAGGAGTGTAAAGAGATTCGATTTTCATAGGACCCTGTTTAGAGGAAATTACGAACTTTGTATTTGCGCTTCACAACTTCAAACCAGGTGCGTAAACGTTCTTCCAATTGTTGCTGCGCCAGGAAGGACTTGATATTGTCCTTGAAAGACGCAAACGGAGTGCTGCCAAACTTCACGCGGTTTTTCTCGTAATAAGCTTGGGCCTCTTGATCTGTGATAATACTGGTCATGGAACTGGTTTTAAATTGGAGAAAACTTTTGGCAATCAACTTGCGCGTCGTAAAACGCTTCAACTCTGCCGGAGTGACTTCCAATTGATTCCAATAGGCTTTGTTATTTGTCGCCTTTTCGATTTTTCCAACCGCTTCTGCTAAATCAGTTTCAGAAAGAGCGGCCACATTAAAGGCTTCGGCTTCATTTGCGATAACCGCTTCCAACAAAACCGTCGCCACATGATTGCGAAAATCTTTGCTGTCAGGGCCCGTTTCATACAAACCCGTGAGTTTTGTTTTCGGAGGATACAAAATCGCATCGGCGACTGTGCTGATTTGCACTTCCCTGCTGGTAATAACATAGTCCGCCACCATGCCCACGGTCTCAGTGACCGGAACGGCTGCAAAACTTTGATATCCAAGAAGAAGGCTGAAAAGGAACGACATGGGCTTATCTTCGCCCAAGAATTTGGTGAAGTCTAGCCAGCAAACTAAAAAGGCAGGACCTGAAGCAGGCCCTGCCAACCACTGAGAAAGATACTTTTGGGATTGGGACTTAATTAAAAGTTTGCGCGAGCAGAAATTGACATTACGTAGTATTGCAATTTCTCAAGCGGATTTGTGTTCAACCATTGGTCTTGTGCCGCTGTACCGTTAGAGTTGTTGTAGTTGATACGGTTTGAAAGATTCCACATATAACGGAAATCCAAACCGATCGAATACTTAGGAGAGAACTCAAGGTCCGCGCCTACCAAAGCACCAAGGTCCACTGCGTGTGAGTTTGCTGACGTTGAACCATAGTTGTTATTGCTCAAAAGCAAACCATTGTTCTTCATTTCGTATGTTCTGTACGAGTAAGCCACCAAACCACCGATAACTGGTTTTACGATACCGTCAAAGAATTGGATCTTCGCAGCCAATGCACCAGTATATTGGTTAACGTCTACGTTATTGTAAGTCGTCCAACCGTTGTAATTTGGGTTCACTTCATAGTTAGAGAACAAGAACGAACCTTCGATGATGATTGAATCCACTTTGTTACCGAACGCAAAACCCAACGAGTAGTTGCCTTTTACGTTATTAACATCTGGATACTCACCGATACCCAAAAGACCCGCAACGTATTTAGTTTTAGCTGGCTCTGGAGCCACTTCATCTTTTTTCAATACGCTAGCAAGTTCTTCGCGGATGATATCGCGAGTGTTTTCTTTAGGCTCTTTAACTTCTTGTACTGGAACAACAACAGCTTGTGGTTGAACAACTTGTTGTACAGGTTGCTGTACGGGTTGTTGAACTGGAACTTGTTGTTGGTTGTTCATATTATTAAATTTATCACCGAACAAAGCGTCCGCTCTGCGCTTCTCGTCTTCCATACGAGATTGCTCAAGCTTTTCTACGATTTTTTGTTCAGTTTGAACTTCAGCGTCTTGGCGGCTCTTACGGATTTGTTCCGCGCGAGATTCAGCCAAAGGAGCTGCTTCAATAACAGTTGTAGGCTGTTTTTGAATTTGTTGTTGAGACACCGCTGCCGTTGCTGGCGCCTGATTCAAGATATAGATAGGCTGGCTGCCATTCAATGCCGGTTGCGCAACTGGAGCTGGCTGAACCCTTTGAACAGGGAGTGCCGCTGCGGGAGCTGCAGTTGTTTGAGCCTGGCTTGAATACATAGAATCAAGTTCAGCATCAACATCGCTTTCAAGCGTAGATTGAGCGAGTGCAAACGTAGGCACAATGCTCAATGCCGCAAGGATATAGATATACTTTTTCATAAGTTCTCCTCAGTGTGGTTTAGTAACCTTTTTTAGTCAGGAGAGCGCTAAAGCAAGGCCGATGCCAACTTGGCCGATCTTCGTCCTCACTGTCTAAGTCGTTGATATCCCCAGCTTTCCAGCGTCCGGGGGTTTTGAGGTGGTTAGGCCCTCGGCATAAGAAAGTGACAACCTACCTAACGCTTTCTGAAAAGCTTTCAAAGTGGGGTCATTTTGCCCGCACATTCATTTCATTTTGGTAAAGTCGTCGGGCGATTAAGGAGATTTTCATGTTCAAACGTTCTTTCCTTTTGCCTCTTCTTCCTGCTGTAGTTCTTATGAGCGGTTGCACGGGATCTAAC
>JAGIAF010000261.1 GCA_017745015.1 Bdellovibrio sp.
CAGTAAGATGTTTGAGTACCTGAAGTCTTTTCCCAAAAAATAAGGAAGCTCGGAACGTATTCATTCATGACCTGTTACGAGAAATAATTGAACGAAGACTGAAGGCACGGGTTAAGGGCTGTAATTTTTTGTTTCATATTGATGGCAAGCCACTGAACTACTGTAACATCCAAGTTCATTATCGGAGGGCGCAACGGTTTGCGGGTATTCCGCAGCGCGGGACTCATTGCCTTCGTCATGGAATGGCCACGTTAGCGAGAAAGGTTGGCGGCAGCGGACTTGATTCGGTCATGGCAATGACGGGTCATAAAGATCTGAAGCTTGCTGATCACTACTCAAAGATTGATGATGAAGTTCAAAGAGTCACATCAAATAACGTCGTTGAGCACATTCGCTCTCTGGGATTTTTAGAATCCAAGTTTGAAGTTCCTCGCAAGGAGACGCAAAAAGAGAACGAAGTCGTGCAATTGCGCTTGGTAAAGTGATAAAGTGCGATAGAAAAATTGGGTGACCTAGGATGACCTGGGCCCTTTTTAGAAAACTCTGACAGAAATTAGTCAGTAAAATTAAAAGGTTCATTTTTTATGCCAGAATTGCCAGAGGTAGAGGTCGTCAGAAAAGGCCTCGAAGAAATCCTAAGTAAAAAACCAACGCTTGAGAAAATTGAACTCAAGCGCCCGGATTTGCGTGATCCGATTCCTTTAAAGAAACTCAACACTTTGATTGGACAGAAGGTCACATCCGTAGAGCGACGCGCAAAATACCTGCTGCTATGGACGCCCAAAGGTGGAATGCTTTCGCATTTGGGAATGACGGGGACGTGGCGGGTGGCGCCTCCTGGGGATGAGCGACTTCATGATCATATCTACTTGCACTTTTCAGGTGGTTTAAGATTGGCCTATCGGGATCCGCGTCGTTTCGGCATTTTTGACTTTGTAGCCAATGATGATCGTGCAACGCATCCAAGATTGAAGATCCTCGGCCCAGAGCCTCTGTCTGCTGAATTTTCGGGCGAATCTTTGTGGAATAGTCTGCGCAACAAGAGCATCGCCCTTAAGGTTGCGATTATGGATCAGAAAGTGGTGGTGGGAGTAGGGAACATCTACGCCAGTGAAGCCCTTTTTGCGGCCAAAATTAAGCCGTCTCTTCCAGCAAAAAAACTCTCTCTTGAGAGAGCAAATGTGTTGGTGAAAGAGATCCGAAAAATCCTCGCTGAGTCGATCAAAAAAGGTGGAAGTTCCATCAGTGATTTTGCTCAAGCTTCAGGCGAGAGTGGCTACTTTCAGACGACTTTCAAAGTGTATGATCGAGCCGGAAAACCGTGTGTGGTGTGCAAGCAACAGATTCGTTCGAAGGTGATGGGTGGTCGAAACACTTTTTGGTGCGGTCACTGCCAGAAATAAATTTTTAAAAAATTATTGCTAACGGAACAAAATATTGTGTAACTTAGCCATTAGTCGAGTTTATGTAACAAAAACGTAGATCCACCAATCACGGTGAGTCTGCAGTAATTTAACGAAGGGACAACAACAATGAAAGCTATCGTAATCGCAGCTTTGCTAGCACTTTCTTTCACAACTGGTTTCACTTGCTCTAAAAACCAACCAGAAGCAACTCCAGCAGCAACTGAAGCAACTCCAGCAGCTACTCCAGCTGAAGGTACTGCAGCTCCAGCAGCTGACGCTACTGCAACTCCAGCGGCAACTGAAGCAGCTCCAGCAGCTACTCCAGCAGCTCCAGCTGGCGAAACTCACTAGTTTCTAACGAACTAGAAGTTTGCTGAAGAAGGCTTCCCCACAAAGGAAGCCTTTTTTATTTCACGGGTCGATGAAAAAGGCCCATCCACTTCGTTGTCGGGGACGGGCCTTCGCTCCGACGTACTTGGAGTACGCCTCCGCTGCGGCCCGACCCCTCCGTCTTGCGGCTGGACCTTTTTGATCGACCCTCAGTTTATCGTCTCTTTGTGGGCTGCGCCTTTCGGCGGCCGCTTTTTTTGGGGGAGCTAGGGTAGATTTCTAGAATTCCAGCTCTATTTATCACTGTACTTAAGCCTGCGTATTTGTTGGATTTATTCAAGTGGCTCCTTGCACTCGCCGATAAGACAGCGTCTAATTATTGTATGTGCAATTAAAGGAGAATCATCGTGGACTCTATCAACTCATTGTATGGGTATTTTTTAGAGAGCTGCACGTGGGCCTGGGTATTTGGCTCCGTTGTGCTCTTGTTGTTTGTTGGCTTCTTCGGAAGTCCTTTGATCGTGTGGACGATCGCGCTTGCCGCTATCATGGCGGGTTTCGCAGCACCAATGTGGTTGTGGATCGTGTTCGCAGTGCTTGCGGTCATCTTTAACATTCCGCCAATTCGTGCGGCACTTGTTACTTCCGGCGTGTTCGGTATCTTCAAAAAATTTGAATTCCTTCCTAAGATCTCTGACACGGAAAAAGCCGCTCTGGACGCGGGTGTGGTGTGGGTAGAGAAAGATCTTTTCTCTGGTAAACCAAACTTCACAAACTTGATGAACGAGCCTTATCCAGATTTGACGGCTGAAGAAAAAGCCTTCATGGATGGCCCGGTCGAACAACTTTGTAAAATGATCGACCACTGGGAGATCTATAAAACAAAAGAAATCCCGCAACCAATTTGGGACTTCATCAAGAAAGAAAAATTCTTGGGCATGATCGTACCTAAAGAGTACGGCGGTCTTGGTTTCTCTGCTCTTTGTCACTCTGAAGTAATCATGAAGCTTTCTTCGCGCTCGATCGCAGTAGCGATTCAAGTGATGGTTCCAAACTCGTTGGGTCCTGCAGAACTTCTTGCTCACTACGGTACAGACGCTCAGAAGAAGCACTGGTTGCCTCGTTTGGCTGATGGTAAGGAAATCCCTTGCTTCGGTTTGACAGAGCCAAATGCAGGTTCTGATGCGGGTGCGATCACTTCCACTGGTGTGTTGTTCAAAGACACTGACGGCAAAATCAAAATCAAATTGAACTGGAACAAACGTTGGATCACTTTGGCGGCAATTTCGTCTGTGATCGGTTTGGCGTTCCGTCTTCGCGACCCAGAAAATATTTTGGGTAAAGGTGAGGATCTAGGAATTACTTGTGCGTTGATTCCTTCAAACACTCCAGGTGTTGTTTTGGGTCGTCGTCATGATCCATTGAACACTCCGTTCTATAACTGTCCAACTCAAGGTAAAGACGTTGTCGTTGATGCTGAAGAGGCTATCGTTGGTGGTATCGCTAACGCTGGTAAGGGCTGGATGATGTTGATGGAATGCTTGGCTGCAGGCCGTGGTATTTCTCTTCCAGCACAAGCTACAGGCGGCGCAAAACTTGCGACTCGCGTAACTTCAGCTCACGCTGTAGTTCGTCGTCAGTTTGGTGTTTCTATCGGTAAATTTGAAGGTGTGGAAGAGCCTCTAGCACGTATTGGTGCTGCGGCTTACACACTTGAAGCAATGAGAAGATACTGCTTGGGTGCCTTGGATAAAGGTATCAAACCAGGCGTTATCACAGCGATGCAAAAATACTATACGACTGAAATGGGTCGTAAAGTGATCATCGATGCCATGGACATCATGGGCGGTGCGGGTATCTCTATGGGTCCTCGTAACGTATTGGCTGAAATTTATATCGCGACTCCAATCGGTATCACGGTTGAAGGTGCGAACATCATGACTCGTACATTGATCGTCTTCGGTCAAGGTGCGCTTCGTGCCCATCCATTTGCGTACGCTGAAGTAAAAGCTTACGAAGCAAATGACTTGAAAGCCTTCGACAGAGCGTTCTTCGGTCACATTGGTCACATCGTACGTAACACGTGCCGTGCGATCTTGTTGTCTCTATCTCGTGGTTACTTGGCGGCGACTCCAGACTGTCACCCAGAAATGAAAGTTTACTTCCGTCGTATGTCTTGGACATCGGCAACGTTCGCATTGCTTTCTGACGTAGCAATGGGCGTTTTGGGTGGCTCTTTGAAAATGAAAGAGAAAATCACAGGTCGTTTCGCTGATATCTTGGCTCACATGTATATCGCAACTGCGATCCTTCGCCGTTTCGAAGCAGAAGGCCGCAGAGAAGAAGACTTGGCATTTGCTCACTACAACTTGAAAATGTGCATGGTTGAAATCCAAAAAGGTTTCGACGGTATCTTTGACAACTTGAAGATCCCAGGTCTTCGTTGGTTCTTCAAAGGTTGGATCGGTGCTTGGTCTCGTATCAACTCCATCGGCTCACAAGCTTCTGACGGTTGGACTCACGCTATCGCATCAGAAATGATGAAAGAGGGCGGTCTTCGTGATCGTTTGACTCAAGGTATTTACCTTCCACAAGAACGCGACCAAGCTTTGGGTCGTTTGGATTACGCTTTCTCGGTTTCTTTAAGAGCAGACGCTGCTGAGAAGAAAATCAAAAAAGCCATCCGCGAAAAAGTGCTTCCTAAACAGAAGACAAACACTTTGATCGACGAAGCGGCTAGCAAAAACATCATCACTTCTGACGAAGCAAAACTTCTGAAAGAAGCCGATGCCGTTCGCTACGACGCGATCCTGGTAGATGACTTCAATGAAGAGCAATACCACGCTAACAAAGTGATCCGCTAAGCCTCGCTTAGGTACGGACACGCTTTATGTAGTAAGACAGCACTAAAAACTAAAAGGCCCTGGGGATAAACCAGGGCTTTTTTTATGGGTTTTCTTGAGTCCAATTGTAAGAAC
>JAGIAF010000262.1 GCA_017745015.1 Bdellovibrio sp.
GCTGAGTCCCGCCTTAAAGGTTTTGAATTGGGCGCTGAGGAATACATTCCAAAGCCTTTCCATTTGAAAGAGCTTTTAATTCGCGTAAAGCACGTGCTGGATGCCCACGCCCCGTTGCGTGAGGTTCAGCTTAAGTCGTGTGTGATTAATTTCACTAATATGTCCGTTCGCAAACACTCAGGTCAAATTGAGTATCCTGCGGTTACTGACATGAAGATCTTGCAGTTATTAATTGATAAAGCTCCACGCGTCTTGAGTCGTGATGAAATCATGAACGAGATCTGGGGCGTTGACAAAAACCCAAGCCACCGCACGATTGATAATATCATCGTACGTTTACGTCATTTGCTTGGCGAAGACGGTGATAATCACATCCGTTCGGTTCGCGGGGTTGGCTACCAATGGGCTACGGAGGACACACCATCATGAATACTTTATTTCACAACGCACTTCAGAGAAAAGCACAGGCAGTTCCTCCGATTTGGTTTATGCGTCAGGCTGGCCGCTATCACCAGCATTACCAAGGTCTTCGCGCGAAACACACGTTTGATCAACTTTGCAAAGTTCCTGAACTCGCAGCGCAAGTAGCGTTGGGTCCTGTGGCTGAATTTGATTTCGACGTTTCTATCTTGTTCAGCGATATCTTGTATCCCCTTGAAGCCTTGGGCATGGGTTTGGAGTACACGGATCACGGTCCACAGTTGGGCTACAAACTTAACGCGCAAACAATTTCAAAACTTGGCGAAGTTGCTCCTGCGATTGAATTTATGAAATTCCAAAAGGAAGCCGTGAAAGCCACTCGCGAAGTTCTTCCTAAGAACAAATCCTTGATCGGCTTTGTTGGCGGCCTTTGGACATTGTTCGTTTACGCGGTGGAAGGTTCCCACGCGGGTTCCTTGATTTCTTCAAAATCGCAAATCCAACTTTTCCCTAAGTTCTTGGAAAAGATGTACCCACTTATTAAAGAAAACATCCGCCTGCAATTTGAAGGGGGCGTTGAGATCGTGATGATCTTTGATACAGCCGCTGGCGAAGTATCGCCAATGTTCTTTAAAGAGTGGATTCAACCAGTGATCGCGAACTTGGCAAAGGAATTCCCAGGTAAGATCGGTTACTACTCTAAAGGCACTCAGCCTACATTCTTTAATAAAGAATTCGCGGCATTGCCATGGGCTGGTCAAGGCTTCGACCACCGTTGCTACATCCCTGAGTGCTTCAATGTTCAAGATAAAGGCTTCGTTCAAGGTAACTTCGATCAAAGTTTGCTATTCATGGATGACAGTGACTTCAAAAAAGCTGTCGCT
This sequence comes from Bdellovibrio sp., assembly GCA_017745015.1. Classification (GTDB taxonomy): domain Bacteria; phylum Bdellovibrionota; class Bdellovibrionia; order Bdellovibrionales; family Bdellovibrionaceae; genus Bdellovibrio. The sequence goes on from JAGIAF010000262.1 coordinate 1,305, forward strand.
AACTTCCTCGCTCCAATGAAAGAAATGAGCCCCGAGCAACGTGCTGGCTGGGTTTGCGGTCTGGGTCACGGTGTCCTTCCTAAAACTCCAGAGAAGAACGTGAAGCTCTTCATCGACACTGTTCGCGAGGTGCTAGCATGATTAAAGACCTCTTAGCTAAATATGATGTCCCAGCTCCCCGTTACACGTCTTATCCGACAGTGCCTTACTGGGAGACAAATCCAACTCGCGATCAATGGATCAGCCACCTTAAGGCGACATTGAAAGAGAACAACGGTTGGTCTTTGTACTTGCACATCCCGTTCTGTGAATCCCTTTGTACTTTCTGTGGTTGCAACACCATCATCACGAAAGATCACAAAAAGGAAACTCCTTACGTCGATATGCTTTTGAAAGAATGGCAGCTTTATCTTGAGCAAGTGCCAGAACTTAAAACAGCTCCTTTGAAGCACATCCACTTGGGTGGCGGTACACCGACATTCTTATCAGCAGATGCTTTGTTGCAACTTCTGCGTCCGATCATGGCGCAAGTGACTTTGGATACGGAGCACTTTGAAGGCTCCATCGAAGTTGATCCTCGTCGTACCAACGCTGAGCAATTGAAAGCTTTGCGCACATTGGGCTTCAACCGTGTGAGCATGGGCGTTCAAGACTTCAACCCTGAAGTGCAACGCTTGGTGAATCGCATTCAGCCTCTTGAGATCACAGAAAAGCTCAGTAATGCGGCTCGCGAACTGGGTTATACTTCAGTGAACTTCGACTTGATCTATGGTTTGGCAAAACAAACTCCTGAATCAATCCGCGAAACTGCGGAAGCGACAGTGCGTTTGCGCCCAGATCGTATTGCTTTGTACAGCTTTGCCCTGGTTCCATGGATTAAACCGGCTCAACGCCTGTTTAAAGACGAAGATCTTCCAAAAGCAGCGGAAAAGCGTGAACTTTATGAAATCGCTCGCGGCATCTTGTTGAATGCAGGATATGTAGAAGTCGGCATGGACCACTTCGCTTTGAAAACAGACAACTTGAGCATTGCCATGAACGAAAAGCGCCTGCACAGAAACTTCATGGGTTACACAGATCAACGCACCGATGTGCTTTTGGGCTTGGGAGTTTCTTCTATCTCTGAAACTCCGTACAGCTTCCACCAAAACGAAAAAGTTCTGCCGCTTTACGAAGCGTCTTTGAACAACGGTGTGATCCCGACTTTGCGCGGTCACGTGCTAACGGAAGAAGATCAAATCCGCCGTCGTCAAATTTTGAAATTGATGACCGAGTTTGAAGTGGAATTCTTAAGCGAAGAGCAAAAGAACCAAGGTGCTGAGTTCTTGGCTGAAATGATCAAAGATGGTCTTGTGAAAATCGAAGGCCGTAAGTTGATCGTACTTGAGCCAGGTCGTCCGTTCCTCAGAAACGCATGCGTATTCTTTGACGAGCGCTTGAAACTAAAACAACCTCAAACGCGTATTTTCTCTCAGTCTATATGAAAAAGGTGACGGTGATCGGCGGGGGCTTTGCGGGACTGACAGTTTCGCTCAGACTCGCTCAAAAAGGATTCCAAGTTGAGCTTCACGAAAAGTCTTCCCGCCTGGGAGGACTTTTGGGCACTGATTGTACCGAGTACGGTATTGCCGAGCGCGCAGCAAATGCTTTGATCCGCACCGAACGCGCCGAGAACTTATTCAAAGAACTGGGCCTTGAAGCATCCCTGCCTCTGGAATCTTCAAAAAAGCGTTTCATCTTCCGCTCTAAGCCGAAAACTATGCCACTCAATCCCCTGGAACTTCTTTCGGTGGCTTTGCGAGTCGTTCCGCGCATGATTTTCGCGAAGAAGACCTTGAAACCTCAAGCTGGCGAAACTTTGCTGACTTGGGGACATCGCCAATTGGGTAAAGCTCCAACTCGTTTCTTGCTAGGACCTGCGATGCAGGGAATTTACGGTAACGAGATCACAGATTTAAGTGCCAGCCTCATTCTCTCCCCTTTGTTCAATAAGAATCGCGAACGCTATAAAGGCCTGCTGACAGGTCCGGGCGGGATGCAAGATCTTGTCGATCACTTGGAAGAAGCCCTTAAAAAAGCGGGCGTACAGATTCATTTAAATTCGAACATCTCGGCAAAGGACATCCAAGGCCCCGTGGTGATTGCCACATCTGCCAAAGGAGCTTCCGAAGCTTTGCAAGAGCGCGCGCCTCAAATCAGTCAGCTCCTAGGACGAATTGAAATGTCCTCGTTGATGAGCGTGACATTGTTCTTTAAGAAAGCGCAGACGGCCTTCGAAGGTTTCGGCTGCTTGATTCCACGAGGCTTTGATATAAAAACTCTCGGCATCTTGATGAATTCCTACATCTTCAGAGACCGCGACAAAGTTTATAATGAAACATGGATCTTGGGTGGCGTGAAAGAATCCGACCTCTTGAAACTTTCTGATGAGGAACTTTTAAAGCTGCTCGCCGAAGAGCGCTTTAAGATTTTAGGTCAAAAAGATACCCTGGTTGAGTACCGTATTAACCGCTGGGACCACGCTTTGCCGTATTACGATTTGAAATTGGAAGAGGTTCAAGCAGAACTATCCCAAATCGTGATACCGAAAGATATTTTTCTGCACGGAAATTACCTCTCTGGCATTGGCTTAAGCAAAATACTTGAGCGCAGTGACCGCCTGAGCGAAGAAATTGCGAGAACACATGGCTAAAACTGGAATTCTTCTTCTTAATATTGGCAGCCCTCGTTCTTACGAGGTTCCTGAAGTTAAAAGTTATCTTTCAAACTTTTTGATGGATAAAGAAGTCATCAACTTGCCGTTCATCTTTAGATGGCCTTTGGTGAATTTGTTGATCGTCCCTAAGCGCGGCCCAATCTCTGCCGGTAATTATAAAAAAATCTGGATGGATGAAGGCTCGCCTCTTACAGTGTACTCAATTCGTTTTGCAGAAAAGCTGCAAAAGGTCCTGGGCGATGACTGCTTAGTTAAAGTGGGTATGCGCTATTCTGATCCTTCGATTCCGCAAGCTTTAAAGGACTTTGCTGCGGCCGGCGTTGAGAACGTATTCTTAGCACCGATGTACCCGCAGTATGCCGACGCGACAACCGGCTCTTCTTTGCGTGAAGTTGAGCGCCAAATCAAAAAGCTCCATCTGAAGTTCAATGTTAAAAGCCTTCGTGATTTCTATAAAGATGCGTCCTTTGTGGAACCTTCTGTGGAAATCACGCGAGAAGCGCTCCATGGAAAAGAAGTCGATCACTACCTTTTCTCTTTCCACGGTTTGCCAGAAAGTCACGTGCGCCAAAATGACGGTTGCTTGCGCTCGGAAACTTGCTGCTTTGAAAAATCAGCTTGCGAAAAGCCATGTTATCGCGCGCAGTGCTTTGCCACAGCAACGTCCATCGCGGAAAAACTCAATAT
>JAGIAF010000263.1:0-3382 GCA_017745015.1 Bdellovibrio sp.
AAAAGCCTGTTCAAAGTACTTCCAAATCTAGATGCAAGGGGGTACAGTCATGGCTTCACAGCAACGGGTAAAAAGAAATCCGTAGCTATCCAATGCAGCACTCACGGTTGGGATGATAAAAAAAATGAATTTTATGAAATCCAAAATGGTCCTGAATGCAGCATCGTCGTGGGAACTGCCTACGATATAAATAATGACGAAGAGGACCATTCAAAATGGATTGCTGATCGCGCACCTCAAAGTGTAAAAAAAGATGCAAAATCCGGCACAAAAGAAGTAAAAAAAGCTAAGAAAAAATAATGCGATCTAATAAGAGCTTCCTTTCCGTTACCGTCCTATGGGGTTTAAGCCTCATAGGACTTTCTTGCGTCAGCCACTACAGTATCACGGGATCTGTCGGTGACGTGAATTTTGAAATTGCCACCATGCTGACTCCGGCGGGGATTATCAATATCAACTTTATCGCTGAAAACCATTATCTAAAGCCCTATTATGCAAACATCGCCAAAGTTCATCATAAACTTTGGGACGACCCCGTATTGCTCGTCGCCTATACAACGTTCGTGGGCCTTTCGGTTTTACTGTTGATTATGCTCAGAAAGAAATCCCATGGATAAGCTCAGCTATCTGTATATTTTCTTACAGTCGAATCTGATCGAAGTTTTCGTCTATTATATTTTCTATCGCAAACTGATGAGTTTTGGAACAAATACGGCCCTTGTAAGCTTTTCGAATTCGCTGACTCATCCGATTGTAGTCTTTGGCTTTATGACGTCAGGAATGTCTTATTTAAAATCCGTTCTGGTCGCTGAAGCCTTCGCCATCATTGCGGAAGGCTTACTGCACGGATATTTTGGCAAGATCAGTTACCGCCGAACCTTTCTTGCCTCAAGTATTGCCAACCTTGCTTCGTGGCAACTGGCCCCACTTATAACTTACTTTATATTCTTTATGCGCTAACCCTAAATCGACACTTTTTAGTGTCGAGACAAAGTTGACAACACCAACGTGTGGTCACCGTGAACTTCAATACGAATAGTGTTCGCACCGTTTTGGATATCAGCGTTTAGCTTTTGCAACTCTTCAACACAGCTATCCATAGTGTCGACAGCTCCAATGAGTTGTTCAGACAAAATGCTTCCTTTCAAGAAAACCATCAAAGACACTTTGTTTAAGCCTTGATGACATTTCAAACTTAAACTTTGAGCTCCTGCTGGCTGCAAGTTCAAATACACACCGCCACTTAGTTTCGATGCGGGCTTCAACTGTGCCTGCCCTGGATGTACTGGGATTTCAATAGTTCCTTGGACTTCCGCTTGAGCAATGGTCGTAGCTAACACACATCCCACAACAAAGACCTTCGCTAATAATTTCATTTTTTTACTCCTTATTAAAGTTCGCGAATAAAGAGTGCATGCGACATACCAGGCTTACTCGAATATATCAGCGCTGATCGCAGGTCTTTTCGCCCTAAGAACCCAAAAAAAGACGTTCGCACAAATCTTAGACATCAGGTCTTAACAAATATTAAGAGTGTCTACTGTGTTTTTTGAAAATAAAAAAATCGATATCTTCATTCAAAGCGCTTTGCGATGACAGAACCTCTTCACTTACCAGATTCTTTTTCATATCCTTTCAATGATCAAAAAAGCTTTTCAAATGCAGGAGACATCCATGAAATTCAATTTTCGCCCAGGGCCTCGCAACAGCATCACTGACGTAGACAACATTCGTGTTGGACAAGCCGAAGATTCTGAAGTTTGGACTGGGACCTCTGTGATTCTTTTCGATTCACCTGCTGTTGCTGGTGTTGACGTTCGCGGAGGCGCACCAGGGACCCGTGATACAGATGCATTAAACCCAAGCTGCCTTGTTGATCGTGTTGATGCCATTGTTCTGAGTGGTGGTTCTGTATTTGGTTTAGGTGCTTCATCAGCAGTGACTGATACGCTGGCGTCTCGCGGAATTGGTTTTCCAATTGGTCCTGCGCGTGCGCCGATTGTGCCAAGCGCTGTGCTTTTTGATTTACTAAATGGTGGCAACAAAAGTTGGGGCGAAAAATCTCCGTACTGGAATTTGGGAAAATCCGCGTTGGATGCCGCGTCTCTTGATTTCAAACTTGGAAATGCAGGTGCCGGTTTCGGTGCGAAAGCAGGTCCATTAAAAGGTGGCCTTGGCAGTGCTTCATCAATTTCTGGTGATGGTTTACAAATCGGTGCGATTGTCGCCGTGAACTGTGTAGGAAGTCCCTTGATGCCAGGTCAATCGTCGTTGTGGGCATGGCCATTTGAACAAGCAAATGAAATGGGTGGGCAACCGGTCCCAACAGGCCCGATTGATTTCGAATCCGCAGCAGAAGCGTGGACGGGATCACCCCTTGATAGCTTAGCTGGAGAAAACACAACGATCGGTCTTGTCGCGACCAATGCGAAACTGACAAAAGCAGAAGCCCAACGTGTCGCAATCATGGCGCAAGATGGTTATGCCCGCTCGATTCGTCCCGTACATACTCCGTTTGATGGCGACACTGTATTTGCCGCTTCAACAGGAACCTGGGGCCACGACAACGAAAATCGCGCAGACCTCGTAAACCGCATCGGCTTAGTCGCAGCAGACTGCCTAGCCAGAGCCGTAGCCCGCGGCGTTTACGAAGCAACCACCTTAGGAAAATTCCCTGGATATAAAGAAGTTCACGGAAAGAATTTGCGCGGCCCACGCAAGTAAATAGAGAGTGCTTTCGCAAGGCCCTTGGACTCAATTCCGTGGGATTTTAAGTCCCGTCCATGGTCCTAGGGCTAGGTAAAAATCTAGCTAGGGGACATTCGGAAACGTTCCAGAGGTTAGAGATTCTTTAATTACAAGAGTTCTTCAAAAATTTTGATTATCACCAAAATAATCTCAAGAAACTGCTTTATAAGCTTCAAAACCTGCCGATAAAAACAATAGTGGTTATTGTTCATTCGGACCTCCTTCGGTAACCGGAGGCGAGTCCATCCAAGAGCGGCTTTCCTGCAGCGGCGCGCGAAGCGCCAGCCAAAAACACCGAGAATCAAGCACGCTTCAAAAGCGGTCAGATGCAAGGCGGAGGGTTGTTTCCAGCGCGGAGGCGTACTTCAAGTACGTCGCAGCGATGGAAGCGGCCCGACAACGCAGTCAGATGGCCGCTTTTCAAGCGTGCGCCTAGCGGAACGCGGCTTTGTCCCAGTATACGCCCATGCCACCAAGATCTTCTTCGATTCTTAGCAACTGGTTGTACTTCGCGATACGCTCAGAACGGCACAAGCTGCCCGTTTTGATTTGGTGACAGTTCAAAGCAACTGCTAGGTCAGCGATGAATGTATCTTCAGTTTCGCCAGAGCGGTGAGACATCACAGTTTTGTAC
>JAGIAF010000263.1:3392-4646 GCA_017745015.1 Bdellovibrio sp.
GTTGAGCCAAGTTCACAGCTTCGAATGTTTCAGTCAAAGTACCGATTTGGTTTACTTTAACCAACAAGGCGTTAGCTGCTTTTTTCTCTAAGCCCATGCGCAGGCGTTTTGGATTTGTTACGAACAAGTCGTCACCAACCAATTGCATTGTTTGGCCCATTTCAGAAGTACATTTCACCCATGAATCCCAGTCATCTTCAGAGAAGCCGTCTTCAATAGTGATCAATGGATATTTCTCAGCCCATTTTTTGTAAACGCCCAAAAGGTCCGCTGGAGAGATCAACTCACCATCAAATTGGTATTTACCGTCTTTGTACATTTCTGTCGCAGCTACGTCCAAGCCCAAGAAGACGTTTTGACCTGGATCATAACCAGCATCAACGATGGCATTCATGATCAAGTCCAATGCTTCTTGGTTGCCAGACAATTTAGGAGCGAAGCCACCTTCGTCACCTACTGCCGTCGTCAAACCTTTTTTGCCCAAGATTTTTTTCAACGTGTGGAAGATCTCCGCTCCAGCGCGAAGAGATTCAGCGTAAGAGTTGTTCACAGTTGGAACGATCATGAATTCTTGAATATCAAGACCGTTGTTCGCGTGCGCACCACCGTTAAGAACGTTCATCAAAGGAACTGGCAAGCGGCAAGCTTGTGAACCACCGATGTAACGGTAAAGTGGAAGATTTACGTCCATAGAAGCCGCTTTCGCTGCTGCCAATGAAACGCCAAGGATCGCATTCGCGCCCAAGTTAGATTTATTTTCAGTGCCGTCGATTTCGCGCAAAACTTTATCAAGGTAAACTTGCTCAGTAACTTGCAAGCCCAAGATTTCCGGAGCGATTTTTTCGCGGATGTTATCAACTGCTTTGTAAACGCCTTTACCCAAGTAACGATTTTTATCGCCATCGCGAAGCTCGCAAGCTTCATGGGCACCAGTAGAGGCACCAGATGGAACTGCGGCACGACCGATGTTGCCTTCTGCAGTTGTTACTTCAACTTCAACCGTTGGATTACCACGGCTATCTAGGATTTCACGTGCGACCACGCCGATGATTTCAGACATGTTGATTTCCTTCCTTGTCGGAGTTTTTAAGACTGATTTTTTTAACAAGTTCCATGCTCTTGAAAACCGTGCGTGGGTATTCGGTTTTCACGAACTCCCAGTCGACACGTCTCATCGCCTCTTTCACGGCCGGTGTGGCCTTGCCTTGGGCAGCAAGCATAGTGATCAATTGCTGAGCGCGCACCATGTAGTCG
>JAGIAF010000264.1 GCA_017745015.1 Bdellovibrio sp.
GCTTGATAGTCAGTGCGGCTAAGATAATTGAATCCAATGGCCAAAGCGCCGTTATCACCGAAATCAATGAATGTGGATGGACGGATATAGTGAGTGGGTGCATCCGGCTTTTCTTGCGGATCATCTTCGCCAAACTGATAGCCATTCGTCACACCCAGTGTGATATCCCAATAAGAATCTGTGGGAAGCAGGTATGTGAATTCCAAACCTGTATCGTGAACGCCTTCATCCGCAAAGAAAGTCGATTGAACTTTTGGAGCAGAGATAAACGGCCAATCATGTTGGTGGAACTGATTCAAGCGACCTACACCAAGGAAGAATGTTCCTAATTTAAAGCGTAAATCCGGAATAAGTTTTGAAGAGCTAATATAACCTTCATGAAGTTCTGCTTTGTACTCGCCATCTTCGTTGTGAGCCGCAAAGTTAATCATGGCATCAAAGGTCGGATCCACAGCGGCGTACATCATAAATTCAGCCGAGCGAATGCCGAATTTATTCTCTGATGAATCATCAAGATTGATCGGCCCGGTGGCATCAATTGCCGCGGAGAAGTTGAGATTTTGAACTAAGGGAGATTGTTGAGCGAAGGCTTGCGTTGTGAAGCACAGAAGCGCGGGCAGTAAAATACGTTTCATGGATGTCCTCCGAAAATCGATGTAACACGGTCAATTTATTAAATGCAAGTAATTTGCATTTAAATAGCAAGGACTCTCGGTTTTCACTCGAAGGCCAAGTGCGTCAGCGCAACGGAAAGTTGCGGGAAGCAGGCAAACCTTGCTTCCTCCCGCCGAGATGACTAGAACCACCTCATGCCGTCGACTCTGTTTAAAGCTTTTTGGCCCGAATCTTCTTCTCTTGTTCAAGGGATTGTTCGCTTTCGTTGGATTGCGATTGCCTGCATGTTTTTGGGGGCGGTGCCACTTCTTCAAGGCGGCTATCTTCTGAGACAACAGATGCCGTACTTCATGGCGGTGATCGGTTTGCTTGCGGTCTTCAACGGATTGACTCAAGGTATTTGGAGCAAGTCTCCAGGAAATAAAGAACAGTCTTTGGTTTTTGCACAGCTTCTTGTGGATCTGTTTGCAGTAACAGGGTTATTGTTCGTATCTGGTTCCGCTGACAATCCCTTTATCTGCATTTTGGCTTTGCACGCCTTTCTTGGTGGAATGCTTTTACGTAACTTCCGCAGCCTTGGATTTGTTTTCATCCTGCTGGCGCTGTTGGGAATCCTCCAATCCGAGACTTTGAAAAACGCAGCGGTACTGGTGAATGCTGAACACAGCACTCGTGAAATGTATTTTCATTTCCTGTGTCAGTGGGTCTTAGTGATTGGGGCGTGGTTTGCAGCGCACTTGTTTTCGGGTCTTTTGGAAAAACAAGACGAGCGCATTCGCAGTTTGCAAGATCGTCAGCATCGCGCCGATCGTTTGAAAGCACTGGGTGCCTTGGCCGGTGGTTTTTCTCATGAGATGGCAACGCCTTTGAACTCTCTGACTTTACGTTTGGATCGCGGCGTTCGTAAAATCGCCGAACCAGAGGTAGCTAAAGCGGAACTACAACAAGCTCAAGCTTCCTTGGAGGAATGTATTTCCATTTTCCGTAAGATGTCGGGAGTGTTTTCCGCATCAGCTGACGGGGAGCTACAGGTGATGAGTCTGAAAGCTCTTTTGAAGGACATCGTTCGCGCTTGGGAAAAAGACAATCAGATGTCAGTTCATAAAGAGTGGAGCGAAGAAGATCTGCAGTGTCGTTTACAACCTCTCTCATTCTCTCAGACAGTTTTGGATTTACTCGATAATGCGAAAGAAGCTTCTGCCGATAAAACTGAAATTGCAGTCCGTTTATATCGCGACGGCCAAGATGTGATTTTAGAGGTGATTGATTCCGGTCACGGCGTTTCGAAAGAGATTTTTTCGCGCCTAGGAGAGCCGTTTAATACGGATAAATCCCATGGCAATGGCCTCGGCGTTTATTCGGCGATGATGACGGCTCAATCTTTTGGTGGCGAGTTTAGCTTGTTCAACAACCCTTCGGGCAAAGGAGCGACAGCGCGCCTGTTGATTCCTGAGGAGGTTGTGTCATGAAATCAACAGTGAAAAAGCTGCTTCTGATTGAAGACGACGAACGTCTGCGCGAAGTTTTGCATCAAGAACTTGAAGAGCGTGGTTTGGTGATTCAAAGCTTTGCACAGATTCCATCTATGGATCAGGTGCACTCTCCTGATGGTGTCTTATTAGATCTGCGTGTGGGTAATGGAAACGGCATGGACTTCCTGGCTGAAATCACTCGCAAGTTCCCAGGTGTGCGCGTGGTGATGATGAGCGGCTTTGGCTCCGTCGCATCCGCAGTTAAAGCCATGCAGTTGGGTGCGGAAAACTTCCTGGCAAAACCTGTGACTCCGGATATGATTGTGAAAGCTTTTTCTGAAGATTCAGTCGCCGCAACACAGGCCACTCAAGATGAAGAAGAGATTTCTTTGGCGCGTATGGAGCGCGAATACATCGATTACGTATTGCAAGGATCAAACGGCAATATCACTCAAGCCGCGAAGAAATTGGGCCTGCACCGCCAGAGTCTACAACGCAAACTTCGTAAGAACATTCCCAAATAAAAAAGGCGCCTATGCAGCGCCTTCCGTTTCATCTTTTTTCTTATTGTTGTTCTCGATGAACATAAGTAGCAGAAGTAATCCCACACCGCCTACGATCGCCATGTCGGCAATGTTGAAAGCTGGCCAGCTCCAACGACCATAAAGATGGAAGTCCAAGAAGTCGATCACGTAACGGAAACGGATACGGTCGATGTAGTTACCAATTGCGCCACCAAAGATGCTGGAAAGGGCGATGATTTGTTTTGTATCAGAATCTTTTACGCCGCGAAGGATGCCCAAGATAATGATCAAGGCAATCGGTGGCATAGAAAGGAAGAACAACTCACGAAACGAAGGGTGGCTTTCAGCCAAGAAACCAAAGGCTGCACCGAAGTTTCTTACGTAAGTCAGATTAAAGAAGTTAGGAATCACCACAACAGACTCACCAAGATGGAAGTGTGTGTGAATATATAGTTTTACGATTTGGTCGAACGCGACAAGGAACCCGGCAATAGCGGCAAGCCAGATGTACTTTTTCTTCATTATTTTTAGCCTTTCAACATGCCCTTAGACTTCACATAACCGATTTTAATGAGCATGCGCAAGGCTTCAAGTTCAGAACTCAAATTGAATTCGTCTTTGACTTCCTGAATCATAGCTTTTGTGCCGCAATCCAACACTTCCAACAGGTTTGGAGTGTGAGTTGCCGTCGCGGTGAGGGTCTTTTCTGTGTAAGACACCTGGTGAGTCTGAGTCGGGGCTGCTGACGGAGGAGGCATATGAACCACTTGAGGCTGAACATGGACGGTTTGTACCGTCTGAGCCGGTTGAATCGGTGTCGCAGCCACTTGCGCACCCAAACCCATTTGTTGGGGATGAGCTTGCTGGTGATGCTGAGGACGGTCCAATTCACCCATGATTCCCGCCAAGTTTTTCAATTCACTTTTGAAGTTCTTGATACTTGGGCGTTCCAAAGCGCTTTCCCCATCGCGAGTCGCTTTAAGGTACAAGCTCACGAGCATATCCGGAGTCGTAGCGATCTCCTTGATGCTAGAGTTCTGCGACATCAGCCATTGATAGGCCTTCAGAAGCGTCTCTTTCGTGTATGCCTGTGGCGGCAATGGGTTCATAGTCATGTGGAATGATTTCTCCGAGTGAGGGGCTGAAACTACAGACTTGATTACTTTCAGTCAATGCGGAGAAACGACAATTCCATAACTATTTTTGCACAAAAAATGTGCACCACTAAATCTAGGTCGAAAGATAGAAAAACAAAACTAGAGGCGATGCAGAAAGCGCGATTTTCCGCAGAGTATTTTCTTGCAATCCGCCGCCGCTAAAGCTTTGGCGTGACGAGTCCGTGAATGGGTTAGCTGGCTTGATCTGTTCGAAAAGTGGGCATTTGATGGATGGTTTGCATTACCATTTCCATGGACTGTTGGAGGAGTTGTGCCAGCTCCAAAACTCCGCCAGGTTTGAAAGTGCTGTCGTACTTTTGCAGAATTTCTTCCAACAATTGGCAGCGTTCGTTCAATTCCCGCCACGACGTTGTTTTTGAAAGCAAGGTGCGATCGGTGTGGAATTGATCGAGTTGTTTAAGAACATTTAATGCGCTTAAAGGTGGGAATATTTTTTCGCGTAAGCCTGAACCGATGAATTGAGCCATGGCGCGATTGGAGCGCTCATGCAAAATTCCACAAGTCGTAATGGGAAATTGATTGGAAAGTAAAATCGGAAGTTTCGAGATTTCTTGATGGGGAAAGTCTAAGTCGATCATGACAAAACGAGGTGTGTGGACGGCAATCAATGTGAGACACTGCTGCAGTTCAGTTGTACTGCGAAGTATGGCACCACATTTTTGGAATTCCATTTCCAGCTGACTGAAATCGCTGGCGTGTGATTTCAAAATGAGAATATCCCCGAAAGCACCCGAACTCATAGACCCACCTTGGAGTTACTTTTCGGAGAGGGCGGGGAACATTTGAAGTCAAACTTTGGTGAAAAAAAGGGCCTCGTATAGAGGCCCTTACATTTT
>JAGIAF010000265.1 GCA_017745015.1 Bdellovibrio sp.
GCTTGCGGGTCTTCATTCCAGAAGACCCGCTTTTCCATTCGACAAACGTCTTGATTTTAAGACCAAAGGTTAAGTTCTAAGACCCCAGACCGATCTGAAGTCTGTATGGATTTTAGCACTAAGGTCTTTATCCTCATCTCGATGTTCTTCGCAACCTCGGTCGCTCGTGGCGCCGAGATCTTCTACGCTCCCGCTCTTTGTGCTCCTGAAGAAATGATGATCTTTGTCGCCAACAAAACGGCAGAACCACAAAAATGGTGGACCCAAGTTTATCATGACGGCTTGGTGGATGAGGTTTTTCAAGAAGTCGACGCCAAAGCTGAAATGAAAATTTCTGGTACGAGTTTTTGGAATGGCACTCAGGGGTTTGCCCTTAAAGCGCTCAACGCCAACACTTTACGTTTTACTTTAACTTGCCCACAACAAAAGATGCTTTTGGGTTCAGTGACTTCACCCTTTGCGACCCACTACTTCCCCACGGGAATTTCAGCTCTTAAGCTCTCACTCTTAAATCTTTACTTAAACTCTAATCAAGTGACTCTCAAAGCTTTTGATTTGTCGGGAGCTTTGATCGAAGAAAAATATCTGCGACTCGAGAAACATTATGATACGCAGAACTTAAAGTGGATTCTTAATCGTGACGTGGCTCGCGTTGAGATCTCCGGCGCAGCTCGTTTACACTCTGAAATCTTCTTCGGCGATGATGAACGCCAAAGCCCACCGGTGGCGATGACTCCTGCCACTCTTCAGCCGGATTTAAATAAGAAGTACTTTTTAGTCGCAGCGAAAGGTCAAAGCCCCAATGGTTCCTTTGTTATTGCTTTGGATGATGAAGAAAAGATCCGCACTGCGCGGGAACAAATTACCACCCCTGAATTGGAAAAGATTGTGGTCGCCCGCATCGCACTTGGAAATGACCAGCACAACCGTGCCTTCAACAGCCGCGACAAATCCCCTTACTCTTGGAGCGTGACGGACGTTGATGCTTTTGCAGACTTTGCCCATATCGACTGCGATGGCAGTCCGGACTTGATCGAAGAACGCCTTCAACAACGACTGAATGAAGGCGGAAGAATTTGCTTCTGGCGCTATCGCGTGGTGCGCGAACTCTCTTTGCCAGAAGTCATCACTGGAATCTTAAAACCTTAGCGAGGGGCTACCGTAGAGGCGCCCTGCCCGCGAGTTTCTTCTACCGACACACGCACTTTCTGAACGCCGTATTTTTCAAACTCCGCATAGAATTCATCCGCTAGAATTTTAGAAAGATTTTCGACACTGGTGTTGGTCACGGGCAACAAAAGTACTTCGTTTTTTGGAAATACATAAAAGCGGTCACGGAAAGTGACCTCCAGAGATTTCTCCGTGGTTTTGAATTTCATATCGGGATGTTTTTGCGGCAACAATACGATTTCGTCCCATTGATCCAAACGGGCCTTTATGAACTTTTTAAAAACATTAAAGTCCATAAAGTAGCCTTCTGAGTGTTGAGTCTCATCGGAAGGAGCCTTGATGTCGACTTTCACTTGGTAGTTATGGCCGTGGAGCTTTTCTGCGTGCTTTTCATCAAAGATCAGAAAGTGAGCCGCTGAAAATTTGAAATTTTGTTTGGCTAAATGCAAGGTGGTCGTGGACATAATTCTCCCTAAGTGATTATATCAGTAGCATGAATTTCGAACTGAAGCAGCATTTTCAAATTGAATCCGCCCGTTTCTTGCCACATTTACCGCCAAGCCACCCTTGCTCTCGCATGCATGGGCATAGCTTCAAACTGGTTTTGACCCTGGTGGGTCCCCTGGATGGCAAAGTCGGCTGGGTTATCGATTACAACGATATTCAAGCGAAGATGCAGCCGCTTTTAGAGCAGATCGATCACCGTGTCTTGAATGACGTTCCAGGTCTTGAGAATCCAACGTCAGAGCTTTTGGCGAAATGGATTTATGATCACGCACGCAAAGAGTTACCCATGCTCACTCGCGTAAGTGTCGCGGAAACACCTCTGACAGAGTGCTCTTATCCAGCTTAAAGTCTCTCACCTTGAGACACTCCCGCAGTTAAACTTTTAGACTGTTTCTGCGGGTTCGACAAACTTTGCCCTTCAAATCAATTTATCTTTGTTTTTAGCGCGTACGCCTTTTGCTAATACCCTTTTCACGGGGGCGAACCATGACGTTAAAACAGACTGCTCTTCTTCTCGGAATGGGACTGACTATCATCGGTTTTCAAAACTGTGCACCAGTAAAAATGTCAGCTGTGGGCGCTGAGGCTGGAGGGGTTCTTGATGCCGGATCTGAAATTCCTGGTACGAACACTTCAGATCAACCTTCCTCTAATAACGACAACGTGGATGACATCGTCACATCCCTTCCCGTCGATGAGAGCAAAGCTCCGCTGGACGCAACCTGCAAGACATTACTTTCTGGAGTGCCAGCCATCGCCTATGATTCCATAGCACCGGGTGGTGCTGCGGAACAGAACTTTGCGATTCAAGCTTCCAATCAAGATATCAATTACGAAACCGTCGGCGTTATCAGCAACGGTGCTGCGCAATCAATCTCCGTAAAAGCTCGATCTATTGCTGAAGTCAGAAGTTTTTCAGCCAGCAAAGTGTTGTTAAATGCTTTTTCTATTGGAAAAGTTAGCAGCTTTTCTGCATCACAAGTTGTGACCGCGTCGCACACCCTTGATGAAGTTTCAAATTTCGCTGCGAAGCTTTGTATTAGTGCACAAGAGATCAATTCCCTGCATGATCTCGCTGCTGATCTCTCGGTGTTTGGTCGCTCTGAGGGTGGTCAAAAAGCGAAGCTCAAAGAACTTAAACAAATGGCTGCCTATGCAAGCTTCCATGATGTTGATATTGAAAAAATTGAAAGCGGCTCTCTTCGCTTGCGTCTAGAAAATGGCTCCATCGGCAGCCTTTCCGCGGGGTCAGGTCATATCTACTTGTTCGACTCGACTATCGAGAAAATTGAGAATTTCTCTGGCTCGATCCATCTTTATGGCACCTCGAAGGTCGGCGCCACGTCTTCGTCATCCGTTCGCATTGTTCAACACTAAGTTTTTCATTCGAACTTCACTCGGAGGGCTGTCTTAACTTTAGACAGTCCTGCAAGTTTTTCTCTGCCCTTCACGCCGTCTCGAAGTCCTAAGGAAAATCCGTTAAATTTAGCGCTCTTGGGAGCTCTCTCGATGCGTTTATTTGCTATCTTCATGGTCTTACTCTTCGCTCACACGACGTTTGCCAACGTAGTGCCGGCGAACGTATTAAAGACGAAGCAAGAGCCGGCTTCAGGCAAACAAGAAGAGTACGGAAACTCCATTCAGATCGGTACCGTCGTAAAAACTTTAAAAGCCACCACCAATGAAGTTCCCCAGAATCACGACGTGGCTCTTGATCCGAACACTCCGAGCGCTTGGGCCCTTGGTTTGTCCAATCGCTATTTGGGCCTTTCTCTTATGGCGAACGTCGCAAGTGGTGCGCGCGATCCCTCGAAGGTGAATACAACCGCCGAGGACTATCAATTTCGCTACTTTAAAGAAAAAATCGGCGTAGAGTTCATCTACCAAAAATATAAAGGTTTCAACCAGTCTGCCAAGAGTACCGCAACAGATCCGTTCATCGACGAAGCGGAATACACGTTGAAGGATCTCAGCATCAACATGATGCAATTGCAGTTTGACTGGGCCTTTTATGGCGTGAGTGCTTTGGATGCTTTCGGTGCGACTTGGGAAAAACCTCGCCAAGATGGCGTTGCCTATTACCTTTTAGGTGGCATTTCTGAGCTCACTATTAGCAACCCCACTCCATTCCTTCCCCAAGGAACAGATAGCTTCGGCGACGACAAAACACTCACCAAGGGGAGCTTTAAAACTCTGACCATCGGTCTCGGAGCTTCTTATTTATGGCAGTGGACCCGCTTCTATGCTGCTATTTTCGCCGGTGCCCAAGGCGGCCCGCAAAAGCAAGAATATCAAACTGTCGATACAGATTGGGACAATCTGAAATACGTTTGGTCCATTCAAGGGAAGGTCGTTGTCGGTTATGACTGGGGACCTTGGTATGTTTATATGATCGGCCACACTCATCCGGTCACTGTGAATTTAAAAGATACACAGATGAGTTTCTTCTCTCAAGACGGCGGCTTTTACGTCGGCTCGCGCTTCTAAAAAAAAGCGCTGAGGTCTCGTTCCTATTCGTTTCAATGAATTGTGTATTTTTCGGGGGCTGGCGTTGAGTACTTCGTTTTGTCTCTCGGTCACACAGTGTTTGATGGCTCAAGCGATACTTCCGAGAAAGATTCCGCAACGGGTGTGGTCTCCGGAGTAAGAGGTTGATTGACTTTGACGAAGACAAATTCAAACCACTTATAAACTTCAAGTAACCATTACAGCCGTTGCTCACCGAATTTTTTTTGGATGGGATTGGAGCTTTTGAATGGATTCAAATTCAATGGGTGGTTCATCTTTTGGTGGTTCATTTGCCTCTTCATATTTCCTGGCAATTGCTGGAATGGAAATCCTCTGAGCATAGGGCTCTTTGATGAATAATTGCTTTTTAATGTGTAAGTACTTTCTATCTATTAGACGTTACTTTTATTATGCCCTTCCCTTTAGGG
>JAGIAF010000266.1 GCA_017745015.1 Bdellovibrio sp.
GCTCGTGGGTATGGCGTTGGCCTTCGTGGGACTTGTTTCCAAAGAGGGCCGTTTGCGTATGATCTCCGCATTTTCACTTTTCCAATTCTTGGTGTATTCGCTCATTCCGTACAAAACCGTGTGGTGCATTCTTACTTTGGTATGGGGATTCTATTTTGTCTTAGCGATCTATGTTGAGAAGCTTTGGAGCAATAAGAACTGGAAGTTCTGGGGCTTGATGGTTGTGATCTTGCTTGGCGGCATTGCCGATGTTCGCAGCGCTTGGCTTGCCGTCTATCGCGAGCCGATCGATTTAGAGCATCCTTATGTCTATGTGAACTCCACGTACGATCTTAAAGAATTCCAAGCGATGATCGATCAGGCCGTGAAAGCACATCCGGAGCTTTTGCAGGAGCCGATACAAATCGGCATGAAAGAGCAATGGCCATTCCCATGGACGATGCGCATGTTTGAAAAACCGCGCTATGATTTGTGCCACAAATCTGTGGCTGCTGACGCGTGGTTGTACATGTGCGATCCGGCTAACGAAACGGGCGTTGAGAAACATCTCAACGGTTCCTACATGAGAATCTATATTAAATTTCGCCAATCACGTGAAACCTCTTTGGTGTACGTACGAAAAAATCTTTTTGACCAGATCTATCATGGACAGTACGACGTGGTGGGATCTGAGGGGGAGAAGAAATAATGAATACTCTTTCGTTGCTTTTAAATGTTCTAGTTACGAGCGCAACGGCCGCTCCTGTGGCTCCTGCAGGTGCTGTTCACAAAATTGATTTAAATCATGATTTAAAAAATAATACCTTCATCAGCTTATATGAGTTGGATCCCAAAAAATCAGTGAAGTTGTCTCCTTTGGCACAACTTAAGAATCATGAGATTCAAGGTCGTTGGAGTGAGTGTGTGACTTTGGCTCCTAAAGTGTTTGCGTCTCAAAAAGAGCTTAAAGGTTGGGTGGCGCAAACCTGGCTTCACTGTTTGAACCAAGCTCAGGAAAAGAAAACCAGCGTTGGTCAGGAAGAAAAAGTTCTTTCTGCGATATCAAAAAACTGGGGTCTTTTCGATGAGGGTCCTTGGGCTGATACACTTTGGAACACCTGGGTTGAGCAAGAGCTTTCCTTCTTGGATTCCGAAGTTAAAAAGAAAAACCGCGGAATGGAAGCGCGCATTGAGCGTTTGCTAGATCATTCTTCGCGTCTAAGCCGCGAGCAGAAATCACAGTGCTATCAGATGCTCGGTGATCTGGCTTTGGCTCGTAATGAGTATCAAGAAGCACAATTCATGTATGAAGAATCTCAGTCTTATAAAGATTCAAAATATCTGACAGAGAAATTGGACTTCTTGGCGAAGACGCGCAGCCAACAAGTGGCAAAGCCAGAGCAGACAACGGCTGTTGAAGCTATTGGTGAAGACGGAAAACTTGAAGAAAGAATTCGTGCGGCACTCAAGTTAAATGATCTGATTCCTGCATTGAAAGACAGTGTGGCGTTGCTCAATCAGTATCCGGGCAGCCGTTCGGCCCGTCGTTTGAAAGACAAGCCGCTGGAAATTTATAATTCCATCAGCAACAAGATGATTGCTGAAAAAGCTCTGACAGAAATGCAAGAGGCCGACGCTTCGAAACTTTTGGAGTGGGCGCAAAACCTGCACCGCAAAGGCGAGTGGGCCGCGTCCATGGTGTTGGCGCAAAAGGCCTATGATAAAAATCCTCAATCGCCGACAGTGACAAGTTCCTTATGGGTGGTGGGTCGTTCGGCTCATTTTCTAGGTCAATACGACAAGGCCCTTGAAACCTTCAGTAAATTGATTAACAACGCCAATGGTTCTGATGAAGCCTCCGAAGCGTTGTTCCGTTCCGGCTTGATTTACTATCGTAAAAAAGATTATACGACGGCAGCGGTGTTGTTGGATCGTTTGATTCAACAGGGACGTGATCGTTACAGCCTGAACGCGCAATATTGGTTGGTGCGCTCGTTAGAGCAAACTAATAAAGAGCGCGCGCAAACGGCAGCAGCAGCTTTGATCGAGCGTTATCCATTTTCATATTATGGACTTCGTTTGCGTGCAGAGACTCAAGGTGGCAAGTATATTTGGCCTGCGGGAGTTGATAAAGATTTGAAATTAGAGTCTACGTTTTATGTTGTCGGGACTCAGAAAAAGTCTTGGGAGCGTTTCAAAGCTTTGACTCAAGCGGGTTGGGTGACGGAAGCGCAAACGGAGTTGGGTGATCTGCCATACATGAAAGATCCGACTTTGAAAGTGACCTTGGCAACGAAGTTGGCTGAGCGAGGTCAGTACTATTCTGCGATTCGTTCCATTAACGATGCTTTGGATGCAGATCCGCGTTTGCGTCAAGAGCAGTTCTTGAAGCTAGGCTATCCGCAAGTGTATCAGTCTCTTTACCAAAAAGAGTCAGATCGCTACGGCATCGACGTCGTGTTGCTCCGAAGCCTTACTCGTCAAGAAAGTGCTTTCAATTTGCGCACGACTTCGACTTCGAATGCCATGGGTCTGATGCAGATGATTCCTCCCACGGCGCAAGATGTGGCAAGAAAACTGGGAATGAAAATCAATTTGCCTGACGATATGTTCCGTCCGGAAGTAAATATTCCGATGGGCTCGTACTATGTTTCCGAGATGTTAGGCCAGTTCCAAAGTAACGTTCCTTTTACTTTGGCAGCATATAACGCAGGACCCTATCGCTTGAAGAAATGGATCGAGGGTCGTGAGGAAATTTCGAGTGCGCTCGCAAACCCAAGCTCAGAGCCGGTTTCAGAGATGTGGTTTGATGAATTGCCTTGGAACGAGACAAGTTTTTACGTAAAAGCCATTCTCCGCAACGTCCTGCTTTATCGCATGATCGGTAAGGAAGCTTATACGGCGCCCCCGGTCTTATGGTCAGATTTGCTGAGCAAAAAGGCAAAATAAGTACGTTGTTTTATTGTAAAAGTCCCCTGAGTTTTGTAGCCTGAAAACTGTGTCGGAGGGACTCATGAGGAGACTTTTATCATTGTGCGTGGTCCTGGCCGTTGGAGCGGGTTGTGCCCATAAGGATATGGGAAGCAAAAGCTCGAAGGCTGGAGAAGCGGGCGAAGGTTCTGAAATTAAGGACATTAGCTCGTTCCGTTTGTCAGATCCTGAGGGTCCTAAGGTCGTTGACCAAGAATTGGATGTCATCCCTACAGAAGTGAATCCATTGGTTGAAAAATGGATCACCTATTTCCAAGGCCGCGGTCGCGAGCACATGGAAAGATATTTGGGTCGTTCCAGCCGTTATGAAAAATTGATGAAGAAAGTTCTTCGCGACAACGGTTTGCCTGAGGACCTTTTCTATATCGCTTTGATTGAATCTGGTTTCAGCTCTCAAGCAACATCACATGCGGCAGCCGTGGGCTACTGGCAGTTTATCCGTGGTACGGGTAAACGCTATGGTTTGGAAATCAATCCGTTCGTGGATGAGCGCCGTGACCCTGTGTTCGCAACTCAAGCAGCGGCTGAATACTTCAAAGGTCTTTATAGCGTTTTCGGTTCTTGGTACTTGGCGATGGCTTCTTACAACGTGGGTGAAAACCGCGTAAAACGCGAAGTGATGAATCACTACACGCGTGATTTCTGGGAACTTGCTCGTAAGAACAGACTTCCAAAAGAAACAATCAACTACGTTCCGAAATTTATCGCGGCTAAGTTGATCGCAAAAGATCCAGCGAAATATGGTTTTGAAGATATCGATTATCTTCCGCCGATTGAGTTCGATCACATCACTGTAAAACAACCCGTGAACATGCGCCAAATGGCTGACAAATTGAATTTGAACTACGAGGACTTCAAGGCATTGAATCCTAAGTTCAAAGGTGAAGTGGCTATTCTTAAAGGCAGCGAGCTGATCCTTCGTATCCCTCCAGGTACAAACGAAGCAGCTCTTATTGCCGCTAACGAAGCCGCAGTGACTGACGTTCGTTTTATTGCGGATAGCGGTGACACTCAATCTTACAAAATCCGTAAGGGTGAAAATCTTAAAACAATCGCTCGCAAATACAGAACTTCTGTAGCTTACCTTCGCGATTTGAATGATCTTCCTCGTAAAACGCATTTAAAAGTTGGCATGACGATCTATGTTCCAGATCGCAGACCTCTTCGTGATCGCTCAGAGCGTAAAGACAACTCAACGATGACAGCGAAAGCAAAGCCAGCTCCTTCTAAATCAGTAGAGACGGCAGTTGCGGACATGGCGGGTGGTCGTTTCTATGTCGTTCAAAATGGCGACTCTTTGTTCTCGATTGCTCAGAAATACTCAACAAGCGTTTCTGAACTTCAACGTGCGAATAACTTCAAACGTAAAAGCAAACTGAAGTTGGGAATGAAAATTAAAATCCCAACGGGTGCTGACAGCTCCTCAGCTCGTGAAGTTGCGAAAAACAAAGTTCACGTAGTTAAGAAGGGCGACAACTTGAGCGATATCGCCGCGAAATACAACGTGACGCTGGCTCAGTTGAAACAAAAGAACAAGATCCGCAACCCGGCCTCTTTGATCGTGGGAGCAAGAATCGTGATCCCACCAGCTGAAGAAAACTAAAAGGCACGCCGTACC
>JAGIAF010000267.1 GCA_017745015.1 Bdellovibrio sp.
AGTAATGTCTTCGGCAGAAGCTTTAGCAAATTTAGATTTGGCCTTTTTATCTAGAACTTCGGGGCCACCTGAAGCTGACGATCCTTTTGAACCGCCATAAGAAGGTGCGCCACCGCGCGTTCCACCTGAAGAAGGAGGAGCTGGAACGGGTGAGATATCACTGTCAGAAGCATTACCAAAATCTGGCGGTGGCGGTGGAGGCGGGAAGTCCTCGAATTGTGCTTGCGCCGTAGTTCCGACAAGCTGTGCAGTCATCAATGAAGCAAGTCCTATGCTGACGGATTTTTTCATTTTTCTCTCTCCTCCTGAGGAGTTAAATTACGTTCTACTTCAGCTTCCGGAGCTCCGCTCCTTTAGCTCTGTTCGGCTGCTGCCGTACCTACTTATTGGATATTGTAGGTCATAGTTTCAGTTTTACCGTTACGCTCAACTTGAAGAGTTACTTTCGCGGAGTTCTTCAAAGCTTGATATAATTCCATTGCCTTTGCAGGGCTGTCGACAGGAGTTCCGTCGACGGACTTGATGACGTCCATGCGTTGAATGCCAAGTTGTTCATAGATGCTGCCTGGTTGCATATCAAGAACGCGGAAGCCGTTAATATTGCCTGTACCTGGTTCGCGATTAGGAACGGCGCGAGCTTGCATCAAGATGCTGGAAAGATCGTTGGTATATTTCAAAAGATCGGCACGTTTGATGGCGAAGTTGTTGTCGCCGGTTTTTACGACTTCCTTGGAAGCGGGGGCTTTGGCCGCGCCGAAGCTGACTTTATTACCTTCTTTTTTCATCTCGATATCTTCAAGACGATTGTTGTTCAAATTGCGGAAGATCACTTTCTGGCGTTCCACGCTAATGATACTTGCCATGCCTTCGATCTCTTTGCCAGGAGTGTAGGAAACCACTTGGTTTTTACCCTTCACTTCAATAGAGACGATAGATTTTTCAGGGTTTGAATGCACCAGGGTGCCAATCAAATTCAACGGAAGTTGACTTGGAACTGGGGCCGCTTCTTTTTGACCTTCTTCGCCCTTTGACTTGTCTACCAATTGATCGGGGATCAAGCCATTAGAAGCAAAGATGTTTCTAGAAGTGATTCCATTGTAAACACTGCTGCTGACATAGTTGTTCACTGGTGGTGGTTTAGGATGCGCGGGGGGAGCGGATTGCGGGAGCATGCGATCGCGATAAGCAAGGATTCCCAAGTCGGCAATGCAGTAACCAACAAAGACAAAAAGAACGTAGGAGTACCATCGTTCAAATGGTGGACGCTGATTTTTTTGGTTACGAGGAATCACTGCTGCACAATCCTTTGCATATAAAACAGCCTTTTTTAACAGGCGCTTTAGTGTTCTTTGGCCCTAGTCCTTGGGCCTCTGGACATACTATCAAAAAGGCGGGGGAGCTGCATCAAAAAATACATACTAGACCATAGTCCTAACGCTTTGATTTTAGCTTACAAATTAAAAAGATAGGTCATGATAGAACTATGAGAATTCTCTACTTCACGGATGGAGCAGGAATTGATCTACAAGGAATTCGCGAGTCAGTTTTGCGGATTCCTGAAGTGCTAACCTCACTTCGTCGCGGCCAGGAACAGGCTCGCTACGTAGACTTAATGCAGGTTATGTCACTCCCTGATGATGAATTTCGTCAGGTACCGAGTGTGTTACGCACTCTTTTGATCAACCTTGTGCAAAGAGGCTTACACCAACGCTGGGTCAATCGAGATCAGCGTGCGGATTTGATTCTGAGAAGAATCAACCATCGCTCATTGTCTGACCTCAAGCATGAAATTGAAAACTTCCTGAGCAAGAAAATGTCGGGGAGCGATGTCGCTACTAAGGACCTTCATCTTTTGCATTTCATGGATCGCGTTGAAATCACTATTATCGGCCCAGGCTACGATGAAGTGGAGTTCTGGCTTCGTAAAGAAGTGATCACGCGCAAAGACATCGAAGTTCAAATCAAAGACGTTATCGCTGCCGATCCGCATCTTAGCTGGTTCTGGCCCCAAGTTCGCGACAGTTTTATCGACAATCAACAGCCTTTCATTTAATTGATGAAGGGTTTGAGCGCATCAACTCCGACGCCCTCGGAGACCAAACGGTGCCAGGCACTTTTTGGGGATGCAGTGAGTTGCAAAAAAAGAAGCAGGCACCTTTTGAACGTCGGCGCCGGTGTTGCCTTGCTTCAAAATCTCAAATGTAATTTTTGAATGTTTGACAGAGTTTTCGCCTCTCGAGAATGAGCTACAAGCGTGAGTCACTCTTTTTCAGGGATCCTTGGTGTCTTATTTAAATTCGTTCAATACGCGGAGCGTGTGACTGTCTAATGCTGTACTTTCGACAACCCTTAAAATCACTTTTCTAAGTAAAAATAGCTAAAAACCGTCATTTTAAAACGGGTGTATAACCGAAGCATTCAGATGGGAACTTTATAGCCGTCTGAATTTAAAGGAGATACCCATGATTCATCTTTCAAATAACCAATTGCTCGAGAAAGTAAAAGATCTGGTTCAACAAGAACGTCGTATTCAGGCTGATTTCTTACTTCATTTACGTGAAGTTGAAACTCGCAGGCTCTATTTGGAAATTGGCTATGGCAGTTTGTTTGATTATGTCTCTAAGGAGTTGGGTTATTCGGAAAGCGCAGCCTATCGCAGAATTCAAGCGATGCGTTTGTTGAAGGCAGTTCCTGAAGTGGAACATAAGATTTCAAGCGGCGAGATTACTTTGACTACGGCTGCACAAGTTCAAAGTTTCATTCGGACAGAAACGAAACGTGAAGGAAATGTTTCGCTGGATTGTAAGCGTGATTTGGTTGCGGCTATCCAAAACAAATCAACAAGAGAAGTCGAGAAGATTTTAATCGCTCAATCGTCTGAAACTGCTTTGCCAACAGAGCGAGTGCGCCTATTAACAGAAACTCACACTGAAGTGCGATTAGTTATCGATGAACAACTGCAAAAAAAGCTCGATCAATTAAAGCATTTATTGTCTCACCAGAATCACGACATGAATTATGCTCAATTGATTGGAATCATGGCTGATCGTGAGTTGAAACGTTCCGATCTTGCTGTAAAGAAGTGCAGAAACACTGCGACACCGGCGCCGAAGTTGGGTATGGCTAAAAAGCACAGCCGCTATATTTCAACACGAGTTCGACAATTTGTTTGGAAGAGAGATCAAGGCTGCTGTTCCTATGTAAGTGCAGATGGGAAGAAGTGCGGCTCGCGCCATCAAGTGCAGTTTGATCATATTCAGCAGTACTCAAAAGGTGGAGAGCATTCCTCAGACAATTTGCGTCTGCTTTGTGGAAGTCACAATCGGTTTAGAAATTGAGATAAGCGCCAGAGTTACTGGGAACGCCTTTTTCAAATAAGTGGAGAGCGGTGTCAGGCCCTTTTTGGGGATGCGGTGATTTGAGAAAAAAAGAAGCAGGCACCTTGGTGAACTCCGACGGAGTCGGAGTTTTACAAAGTAAAGAACGGTTCCATTTCGATGGGGCGTTCGTTGGTTGGATGTAAGAATGAAGGTGGCTCCTTGTCTAAAAAAAAGGTGCCTGCTTCTTTTTTTGCGACTCGCCGTGTGAGTAGATGAGCGCAGGCTGTTTTATAATGACGGTGCGGTTGATTTGCGAAAAACTTTTGAGGGCGAAACCTCTCAGTAAGGAGAACTTATGCAGCAACCGATTTTACACACGGATAGATTAATATTCGAGCCGTTTAATCCTTCGGATGTACAGGATATCTTCTCTTATGCAAAGGATGTCGAAGTTGCAAAAATGGTCACGTGGCCAGCCCATCAATCGTTGGAAGATTCTCAGAACGTTTTGAAATGGATTGAACAAACCACTTCAAATCAGCAAGGTCGGATCTTTTTCGTCTGGGCTCTTCGAGATAAAATTACCAACAAAGTTATTGGTTCCATTGATTTCAAGAACGTATTTCCTCATGCAGGGCAAATTGATTATGCCTTGGGAAAATCAGAATGGAATAGAGGATTGGTTACTGAAGCTGCGAATGCCGTAAAGAACTGGGCCTTTGAATCCGTACCAAATCTTGTGCGTCTTCAAGCTTTCTGCATTGCCGAGAATGTTGGCTCGCGTAAAGTGATGGAAAAACTCGGTATGCACCTCGAGGGCACAAAGAGAAAGAGTATGGCGATAAAAGGGCAAATCGTCGATACCGCCCACTACGCCATCATTAAATAACGCAATTTTTTCTTATTCGAGGGGTTCTGCTGCGGGGATCATATTGAAATGAACCTGATAGAGGGCCCTGTCGGCGTAGTTGTCTGTGTTGTATTTGTGAAGGTGCTCATTCACGAAAGCTTGGAAGCTGTCGTTGAACTCGGAAAACTCGTCTGGATTTAAAGGAATGAAAATACTTTTGAAACGACGCTTTTCTTTTGGCAGTTTGATGGCCTCTTTTGCCGCCTCCAAATTTTGTACATAAAATGCTTCCAGTCCCAGGTCGCCGAAGCTATCTGGAACTTTGAATGAAGTTTTCAGGGGAGTGTAGCGGTTGTCTTTTAATTCTATAAGCTTTAGCTCTGTGAGTTTT
>JAGIAF010000268.1 GCA_017745015.1 Bdellovibrio sp.
CCGACAATCAAAGGCACCGAGAAGCTACCGAAGCTGACAACAAAAATAAAAAGACCCAAGAGCCACAGGTCTTTTTTAAGCATAGGAAGCATGCCTTTAAACAGAAAGCGCAAACGCCCCGAACCCTCCACTAAAGAAAGTTCCGCAACGCCCCCGACTTTGTTTTCGATAACTCCCGCAAGCAAGACCGCCACCAAGCCAAAGTTCATCATCGTATGCACAATGGAGATCCCGATAATTCCCATAGGAAATGGATCCACAACATTAAGAATGGCTAGCAAGACAAAAAGTGGCGGCAAGAAATTAGGCAGCAGACAGAGAATCTCCATACCCAGCCGGAATTTGCGACCTCGACCGGAAGCAAAATTCAAAATACCTAAAGAAGCCCAGCCACCAATGAAAAGTGACAAAGTTGCAGAGAGGAATGCTTGTAGGAAGCTATTTTTAAATGCCCACCACAGCTCTCCCCAATCTGGCATGCTCTGCAATCGAAACTGCGAAAGTAAAAACAGAAAAGGGAATAACAAAAACAGAACAAGGCTATAGCGAAGCAGGCGACGAAGACTCAATTGAGCTCGCCTCGGCGCACTTCAGTCCAGCGCTTCAACAGACGGTCCACTTCACTTGTCGAAAGGATTTCAAACTTCTGAATAGTTTTGAATTCCGGCACGTCCGCAAAAGGAGTTCCGTCGGAAACACCTTTCATCACCGGGAACATATAGTTCTTTTCCATGATGGCTTTTTGCCCTTCTTTCGAGAGCATCAAGTTTACGAATTTTTCAGCCAGGTCACAGTGACGACAGAATTCAGGAATACCGACGAATTCGAATTGCACTGGCAAAGGCTCTGCCATCGGCAACGCCATGTAGTCTTTTTTCTTCTCTTCAATTTCATGATACAAAGGCGATGTCACATAAGAATAAGCCGTTTTCGTTTGCTTATTCGTGAAGAGACCATATGCAGCTGACCAATTTGGCGAGAAGCTATGAACTTGTGGCATTAGCTTTTGCAAAAACTTAAAGCCCTCCTCTTCACCCTTTGAGCTCACCACCCAATAAAGGAACTGCATCCCTGGAGAGCTTGTACGAGGATCTTGAAGAGAAATCTTTTTCGTTAACTCTGGATCCAAAAGATCGTCCATTTTCGCTGGAACATGAATCAGTTCGCCACGACGAACGACGAACGTCAAAGCACCCCAGTCATAGGGAATGAAGTAGCTGTTCGCCAATGCGGGTTTTACCGTGTCGTAAACATCCAAATTACCTAGGCTGAGTTTGCGCCATTGTTGTTCGCTCATCGCCTTGGAAAGATCGAATTGATCAAGGCCCACAACGATGTCAGCACCCAAGCTTTCGCCTTCAATTTTCAAACGCTGCAACAAGATGCCAGAGTCTGAACCTTCGATGAACTCTACTTTGCACTTACAAGTTTTCTCGAACTGTTCTTTAAGAAGAGGCCCTGGGCCCCAGCGACCTGTAAATGAAGAATATCCGAATACACGCAACGTTGGCATTCCTGAGGAAGTCACGCTTTGATCTGTACGATTTAAAACCGCAAAGAACAAACCTAAGAACACCACGATGATAAAGATGATGAAGTTTTTCATAAGCTGTCGTCTCTAGGTTCTACCACCAGATACCACGGCGGCGTTTGAAGTAGTAATAATCGAATCCCAAACAACGGCCTGCACCGACCCAAGCCAGGATCAAGTGAATTGCCAAGAAGGTTTTATACAAGTCTTCGTGGCCCGGTCCAGAGATAAAGAGCATCGTCACGCACAACAACACACCTAACAAGGCCACGGGACGAACCACATAACCGATGATGTAAGAAATGGCGATAGAGAATTCCAAACCTAAAATGATAAATGCTACGGTCTGCCAGTTCGGAATCATTTCGGCGCTGGCGAAAATTTTAAACCAGTTCGGAGCATGACTTGCTGGAAGCCATTCTGCAATTTGATCTGCAATACGCGGGCGAGTTAAAAAGTCACCGCGATACTTTTGCAGCGCTTGTTCCAAATAATAATAACCCAAGAAAATTCTTAGAAAAGAAATGGGAAGAAGATGGCCTACGTATTTAACGCTCTCAAAAAATGAAACAAACATGAGGTCATTGTGACCTAGACGCCCACCTTCGGGCAAGTCTCCTCAAGGAAGCAATGACTGCAATCAGGTTTTCTCGCCTTACAGACAGCTCGACCATGTGAGATCAAATAATGCGACAGCATGATCCAATCTTCCTTAGGAACCACTTTAGAAAGTTGCTGTTCGATGTGGACAGCGTTCTCGGTTTTGACCCAACCCAATCGGTTCGACAAACGAGTCACGTGCGTATCTACAACGATGCCACTTGGAATATTGAAAGCATTTCCCAAAACCACGTTGGCAGTTTTGCGGCCCACACCGCCCAGCTGGACCAAAGACTCAAGATCTTGCGGAATCTTGCCACTGTACTGCTCCGTCAATGTGATTGCCGCAGACTTAAGGTTTTTCGCTTTGTTTTTATAGAATCCCGTAGAACGAATCAAAGTTTCAAGATCTTCAACCGGAGCCTTCGCCATTTTCTGCGGAGTGGGATATTTCTTGAACAACGCCGGAGTCACCATATTGACCCGTTCATCCGTACACTGTGCGGAAAGAACGGTGGCAACCAAGAGTTCAAAAGGATTGGTGTAATCCAAAGCACAATGGGCATCTGGATAGTATCTTTTAAGGAGAGCGATGGTCTCTAGAATCGGAGCTTTTTTAGAGGACTTTTTTGGAGCCACCTTCTTGGAAGAAGGCACTTTCTTTTTAAGTGTCACCATCGTTGCCGATAGCTTCTACTGGACAGCCTTCCATTGCTTCTTTTACCAAAGCTTCTTCCTCTGGAGTCTCAGCTTGTTTGCTTACGAAAGCATGACCGTCTTCTTCATGCATAGAAAAGTTCTTAGGAGCCGTCAAAACGCAGGCGTCGCAGGCAATACAAGATTGATCTACGAATGTTTTACCGGGTTTATTTTCCGTCCATTTTTGACTCTTATCGGCCATGATTACTCCTAAATACGCCTCTAAATATAAGCCTTCACCCCCTTCTGTCAAACCCCCATCCGGACTTGGGTCGCATTTTTCTGGGCCCCCTTTGCTGAATGTTGGGGTCCAGGCTGAATTCCAGATAAACTAGAGAGGATGTCAAAAGGAGGGTTCATGGAAGGACCACGTTCACCAAGGGAAACTGAGCTTCCCCAGGTTTTAGATTTCCTTAATAAAAAACTGCGCTCAGAAGCACCTTGGTCTATCGCCGCTGAATATCCTACAGCGCTGACTCCTAACAACTTGCATAATATGCGTATTATCGCAGATGAAGAGCGTGTGCTTTCTCATGCTGTGTTGAAACCACTTATTATTAAGTCTCCCCATGTCATCTTTAAGGTAGGCGCTATTGGCTCCGTTGTGACGGATGACCAGCACCGCGGTCAAGGTTTGAGTACCACCGTGATTAACGACTGCCTAAAATCCGCTCAAGAGCAATCTTGTGACATCGCGATTCTTTGGACAGATCTTTTCGATTTCTATCGCCGTATGGGCTTTGAATTGGCCGGCAACGAAGTCAGCTTTGTCATCGAAGACAACTTCGAGATGCCGATCACGAATTTGAGCTTCTCCACGGATCCGAAAGTGGCACCGGATGCGATCTATCGCCTCTATTCTTCTCATTCAGTAAACTCCGTGCGCACGATTGAAGAAACTCGTAAATTCCTTTCGATTCCCCAAACTAAAATTTACACGGCTTGGGAACCAAACGGTCAACTTGCTGCTTATGCGATTGAGGGTAAAGGTATCGATTTGGGCGGCTACATCCACGAATGGGGTGGCTCCGTTCCGAAATTATTGTCTCTTTTGAGCTTCATCCGCGCGAAAAAAGGTCAGCCATTTACAATCATCTGCCCGAAACACTCACAAAACTTGATCCGCGAATTGCAAACGAAGTCGGTCACAATGAATAACGGCTTCTTGGGTATGATTAAATTTGTGAACTTTGATCAGTTGGCCGGCAAAATCAAACGCTCCTTCCGCGCTGAAGGTGTCGCTGACATCGTTTTAGAAAAACATCCAAATCACTACGTGTTCGGCATTGGCCAAGATCTTTATACAATCAACCATGAAACTGACATGGTTCGCCTGTTATTCGGCCCCATGGACTATCGTGCGATTGGCATCTTCAAAGAAGAAACAGTTCAAAAATTGGAGAAGGTTCTGCCTTTACCTCTTTGGGTATGGGGATGGGACTCGATATGAATTCTTGGACCAAGAAAGCATTGATCCTGGCACTGGTTGCTGGGTCCTTGTCTTGTATGAAACAGCCTGAACTGGATGATGAGATCACTCCGGCCTCATTGGAAGAAGTGCAAAATGCTTTAGTCGATGGCTGGGGCTCTGTAAGCCCGCTCACGATGCTGAAAAAAGACTTCATCTACCAAGAGACTGAGCAACAACTAGATTCCTATGAGCCTCGATTGGCCTTGCAAGAAGGTATTACGATTACAGAC
>JAGIAF010000269.1 GCA_017745015.1 Bdellovibrio sp.
GAACAAATAGCTATCTTAAAGCAAGCTCAAGATTTAATTGCTCATGCAGTTGCAGAGCAGAATTGGGCTGACGCCATTACTTATTTAGCTAAAAAAGAAATTCAACGGCGAACTAAATTGAGAGAAACGACGCAAGTCGCAACCGTAGCGGGTGTTAGAATTCAATCTAATAGGAATATGGATAAAGATACGGATGCAAATACACATAAGAGTATAAAGCCGACGAATGCCGTAAGAGATGAACATCAGAATATCAATGAAGCTAGAATTAAAGCTAAAACAAAAATTCAAACTCAATCCTTAGCTCATCCCGTTCGAAAACCACTTCGAACTTCAGTTAAAAAGATTGTTCTGAATCATGATAAATGCTGCCAGTTCAAAGATCGCAAGACCGGAAAGATCTGCGGAAGCACCCGTTTTCTTCAAGTAGATCACAGACAAGCAGTATGGGCCGGAGGATCGAACGATCTCCAAAACTTGCAGATCCTCTGCTCCCGACATAATCAACACAAATACAGGCAAGAAAGTTTTTTAGACTAAAACCAATGCTGACCTCTCCTCGCCACGGGCAGCTAGTTGCTCTAAGAGCTTACTCTGCATTCAATAGACCATGACAACAAGCTGCTTAGAGGGGAAATCCCAAAACTAAAAACCCACAATTTTTTTAGAATTATGGGTCATCGTACAGATATCATCAGCGCTTTTCGGTATGCACTAATAAAAAATCGAGTTCTTTGGCTGTACTTCAATGATGTGCCAGATGTTTTCAACCATATCACCAGTATCATCGCCTTTCGTGCGATCGTAAGCCCACGTATAGACTGGACGGCTATTATACGTTAGTTGAACTTTGCCGCTCTTTCTTACGATTGTACCCAAGGGCGCCTTCACCGCGGTCATCTCGGCATCCGTCAGCAGATAAGGTGGCCAGAGCTCCGCACAAGTTCCTTCACAAACTGGCATGGGTTGATTTTGATCGTTATCAAATACGTAAAGAGTGCGCATGAAACTGTCAGCCAAAATATTTTTGCCATCCGAATTTTTCACGACCGTTGTCAGTGGAGCTTCTTTGGGTTTCATGGCATGGGCGCTCAAGCCCACGACCAACATACAAGCAGGAACGATTGCGTAACTCAGTAACTTCATAGAACTCTCCTTTTTTTTTAAAGTTGAGCCCCATCCTGAAACCAAGCAGGTTTCATCGTCGATAATTTTTTATGGAATCTGCAAGCAATCAAGAGAAGGTTTCCATTCATAACTTCAAAGCCATGAATGGAAATAGTTTTTACTTTAATTTTTGATGAGCGCACCGTTAACACGCACAGATGGTCCCAAGTTCAATTCTTTTTCAAACTTCTGACGGAATGCTGGTGGATACAACATCACAACTGTAGAACCCATGCGGAACATACCCAACTCCGAACCTTTGTGAGTCGGAATCTCTGGTGAGTAGTGTTTGTGTTGGAAGATGTGCGGGCCTTTTTGATTGCCGGCAATCTTATCATCAAAACTCAAGACGATATGACCGACATTTGTTGCGCCCACAAACATAACGCCCACCGGGCCCAGATCCGTTTGGATCTCTACCAAAATGCGCTCATTCACAGAGAACAAATTTGGAACATTTGTCGTGCTCCACTCATTTACCGGCCACAACTCACCTGGCATATAGCGCACGTCTGTGATTTGACCATCAACTGGCGAGTGCACGCGATGGTAATCCGTAGGACAAAGATAGTAAGTCATGAAGAAGCCACCGGCCCATTTTTTATCGCAGTCGGGATCTTGGGTAAAATCTCTTAACTTGTACGTGTGACCTTTAGCTTGAATCAAAGTTCCGTTATCGATTGGAGCAGCCTGCGTGATTTTGGAATCTGCCGGATGCACCGCCCACGTTGGACCGATAGGACGGATGCCTGACTTCAAATGGCGAACGAAGAAGTCTCCGATGCTTTTGTATTCTGTGTAGGGCTTTTCAGCCTCTTCAAGAGCGATGTTATACCACCAGGCAAAGCCACGGATAGTCGCACGAGCAAACCACTTAGGGCCTTCGAAGTGCATGATTTTGCCGACAAGGCGGCTGAGACGTCTTTTAGGAAGGATGCGTGTAATAGCTGACATATAATGTTTTTACCTTGAATTCAGCCCCCTTGTCACGCGCCCAGACTCTGGTATAACTCAGAGATCACAAATAACCCTCATTGGCGACTAATACCGCCCAAAGGTAGCTAAATGTCTAAGATATTTAACAATATCGAAATCCCTATTGATCAAGACCTCGAAGAAAAGTTGCAGTGGCTAGTTCCTGAGCACGGTCCTTACCGTATTCTGCGCCAAAGCGTGGATGCTCGCCGCGCCCACTCTCCACATTTCGTTTACTCTGTTGAGGTGGCCGCTAAGGGTGAGACTCTGACCCTGCCTGAGTTCAATCTTGAGAAAATCTCTACTCCTAAAGAAAAACCACTGATAGTAGGAACAGGCCCAGCGGGTCTATTCGCCGCTCTTCGTTTTGTCGAGCGCGGAGTTCCTTGCGTATTGTTTGAGCGTGGATCAGACAGTGGCGATCGCATGAAGGGTATCAATCAATACTGGCGTTACGGTAAACTCGATACACGCAACAACGTTTGCTTCGGCGAAGGTGGCGCCGGTCTTTACTCTGATGGCAAACTCATCACACGTATTAAATCGCCACACATTCCTTATGTGATGAATCGCTTGGTACAATTCGGAGCCCCGGCAGAGATCCAATGGTTGTCAAATCCTCACGTGGGTTCTGACCGTATTCGCCGTGTGATCCCGAAGCTTCGTGAATACTTGAAAGCCAACGGTTGTGAAATTCACTTCAACACCCAGGTCACTGAAATCTTGATGGAAGGCAAACAAACTGTGGGAGTTCGCACAGAGCACGGCACAGAGTTTAAATCTCCCCATGTTATTTTAGCTACAGGTCACTCGGCTGAAGACATGATAAATCACTTGCACGAACTTGGTGTGCACTTGGACGGCAAATCCTTTGCAATGGGTTTACGTATTGAGCATTCTCAAGCCGACATCAATAAGATTCAGTATCGTCAGTTCTCGGAGCATCCTAAATTGGGAGCTGCGAATTACAAACTTGCTGACCATGACGATAAAACCGGTATTGGCGTTTATTCATTCTGTATGTGCCCAGGTGGTTACGTTCTTTCTGCAGGCACAGAAGCCGACGGTATCGTTTGTAATGGGATGAGTAACTACAACCGCAACTCCCCTTACGCCAACGCTGCCATCGTGGTGTCTATCGATCACAACAAACTTTTCGGCAACGACGTTTTCGGCGGAATGAAGTTGCGCCGTGAACTTGAAACTCGTGCTTATCAAACAGTGCAAGCTCAAGGCGGCACTAAAGAATTGCCGGCACAAAACTTGATGGACTTCTTACAAGGCCCTTCTAAAAAAGGTCCTCGCGCTTTGCGTGCCGGTTCTTCTCCATCTGGCGCAATGAACATTCGCCTAGACGAAATTCTTCCATCACATATGACGAAACGTATTCGCGAAGGTTTGCAAAACTTCAACCGCAGTATGAAAGGCTTTGTTGTTGAAGAAGCGCAGTTGTATGGAATTGAATCTCGCACGAGTTGCCCTGTTCGCGTGACCCGTGACAATGAGACACTAGAGAGTATCTCTCACGCGGGACTTTATCCAGCGGGTGAAGGCGCCGGTTACGCAGGCGGAATCACGTCCGCGGCCTGTGATGGCATCCGTATCGCTGAAAAAATCATTGAGCAAATGTCTAAATAAGTCCCTGGTTCTTACCAGGGCTGCATTTGAGGAGCGACTTCCAGGGCGCGACGCTTGAGTTTCTGATCTTGAATACCCATATTCCTGATTGTAAATGCCGAGCGCTTCTGAACATCAGGATTGGAAGAACTTAAACCCTGCGCAATCACATTGACTACATCTTGCGATGGGTTGTTGATACTCCCTAGTGCCGTCATCGCCGATGAAGAAATACTGATATCTTTTGAATAAAGCAAGTTTGCGACTTTCTTCTGTAAGACGGGATCGGTCGCGACGCTTGACTTCACCATCCTGAGAGCTTCCACAGCCGTATCGGGATCTGAGCTATCCAACTGACGACTCAACTCTGATACCGCTCCGGAGGGCAATGACTTCGTTCCCGTTGTCCCCTGCCAACAACCAACTACTGATAGAAAACCACTGTCTTGATACCAACCCGACGAAGTCTTAAACTTACTCATGGACGGCGGATTGCGAATAGAGCAAAACGCCTGCACTTTTGTATTCGTCAGGGCTCCATCTTTCATCGCGACCTTCATAGTGCTTTCAATGTCTTGACCTACTTCATCTGAAGACATCCACCCCACCTTCCCTGCCAAATCAAGGAGTGGGAATTTTGTTTCAAGGACAGAGTTCAATTTCGGCGTTAATGACTTCAATTCATTAGCTGCGGCAGAATTATTTTTAATACGATTCAGAACCTCTGCTTCATCAGCAGAAAGCTTCTTCATATCAATACCATTTAAAT
>JAGIAF010000026.1:0-2914 GCA_017745015.1 Bdellovibrio sp.
GTTTTACCCTCAGTCTTAATGACCAACTTACACCTGCAAATTCTAAGAAGAAATGATTGTCACCGTCCTCTTACAAATCTTTCAGGCGAGACTAAATATCCTCTTTAACAAAGAACACCAATGATTGCCAAATTACCGTCTCCTTTGCCTGCCACGATGGCGGGCAAACAGCCCTCTCACGGATGGAGGAAAATCGCATCATTGTTATTGCTGAATCTAACCACAAACAGTCTTCAAAATCTCATAACTCCTAATCATGGCTTTCCTGAATCAACACCCTCACAACAACCCAGCCAATGACCTCTCAATAAGTCAGATTAATATCTCCTCACCCAACCCGTTCCCACCAAATCAACAGGGCTCAGAAAAAGCCCCTGTCTCAAAGTTAGACACCCGCCCTTCGGTTTAGCACCTCTAAATTCCTCCTCGCACTGGAACCTTCCTTGCAAAACCTGCGATGTCGGAGGTTTCATGGTACGTCACGTTCCACCCGCCAAACTATTAATTCCCCTGCTGTTAACGCTGCAGAGTTTGCAAGCTCATGCAATGGATGCCAATCCCAATGCGGAGATTAAGCACATCCTTCCTCAAGCCGTGCAATTGCAAATCACGAAGCGTGGGATGACTTACTTTGACAATCGTCTCAGTCAAATTTTGGGCAACTTGGGTGTGAAGCTCGATGAGGGTTACTTCCCTGCTTTGAGTTATACCTTTGAAAAAGACATCAACCCTGATGACTTTGCTCAACAAAATCCTGACGCCGTGAAGATGTATAAGCAAGTTCGCGATCTTTTGACGAACTGGCTCGTGGGCTTTTCGATGAACAATCACCGCCCGACAATTCAGATTGGTGAATCTGGTTACGTTGGGAATTTTTCGCGTTTTTCTCTGGTCGCTGATGAAGACTTGATGCGCACCTTGGGCAAACGTGATGGCGCCATTTTGGCGATCGAGCTTGAAGTCAAACAACTGACGATTGGTACCAACTCCGTTGTGGTGTGGGATCAAAATAACGAATTCCTCGGTAAAATTGGCGCAGAAGATGTGACTCTTGCTGCAGGTGATGCAAAGACCTCTTTGAAAATCCGCTTGCCGTTCTATATCCGTATGAATGCTTACGGTGGTTTGGAGTTTGAAGCTCTTCAAGTCGAAAACAATCTCGACAGCGTTCCGGTCTTCTTAAAATACAAGAAGTTGATCATGCCGACGTTTGCGATCGAAATTAACGGCAAGAAATTCGTACTCAACAACAAAGAAGTTGATAAGCTTATTGAGAACCAAGCTCCGATGATCTTAGAAAAAGTTCGCGAGAGCCTTGGCGATTTCGCCCGTACGCAGCTCCCGCAAATGCTTAATGAGAAAGCCAAGCAGTTCCTAGGTGGCTCTTTGGATCAGGTTCAAGCCATGGTGCCTCCGGGTAAGGAAGAAGGCGACCACCGCCCTGATTTCAAATGGGGCTTGCGCTTGCAGAACATCAATCTCAAGAATTCCCTCAACGTGGATCTTGCGGCCTTTGCTGAGGACCCCATCAATCCTCGTAGTGCGCCGGTTCCTAAAAACAGTTCTCGCGGTGGCGTGACTTGGGGACTCTTAACACAAGATAAGTACGATATCGGCTTAAGCTTGGATCGTGGTCTGATCAATAGAATTTTACAGCTCTCTTATGAGCGTTTTAACTTCGAAAAGATCTCCATGTCAGATGGTTCCACTTTGAAACTGATGGCGCCTCCTTTGATTGACTATGTAAAAGCGCCAGCGGGTGTGCCAATTAAGGCGAACGAAACCTTCGTTAAATTGCGCGTCTCGGTCGAAACAAAGCCGGACTCGATTTTTCTTAAAGAGAAAATCGTTGTCGACTTCGATATCATTGCAAAACTTCGCCAAATGGCGGATAAGAGCGGCATGCAGCTTGTGCTGTACACCATCGACGCCGAAAGCATGGAGATGGATGACAAGTACTTCTCACTAGCTGGCAAGGTTCTCAAAAGCAAAGTTCGCGATGGCATCAAGGACACTTTGAAGAAAACTTGCGCGACATGGAAAGACAAAGAGGAAGCAATTCCTGGAGCCTTCCCCCTGCCGCCAGAAATTTTAGGAATTAAGTTAGATATCAATCGCGTGCTAATGGATCCAAATGGTCACCTCGTGATGTACTTGGACTACGCGAAAACAGGAGTGAACTAACATGAGATCGTTTAAACTATTCATCATCAACGCTTTGACACTGATCATAGGCTTGGGACTGATGAGCGGTTCGGTATCTCAAAAAACCGCTCACGCAGCTCGCTTCGAAACCATTCCAGCAATGCAAGTGAATAAGCTGGGAAATTTGAAAGGTCAGTACCTGACAGCTCTTTATGCTGTGGGTTCGCGCCCGATCATTTCAACGGACTCTTCACAGATCAACATCTCTCAAGTGAAAGAGTCTCGCACCATCTACATCACAGGTGACTCTGTGAGCTTCCCGACTGTGCAAGTTGAAAAAGAAGGCTTCAGACCGTCTTACAATATCGTGGTCTTCATCGTATCGCCTCAGCAAAACTACAGCTGGGTGAACGCGGATGGCTCACTCCCTCAAGGGATGACGAAAACAGAAAATCGCCTGAGCTCTAAGATCAATACGATCAATAAGAGCGATGTCGATGCTTTCGTTGCAACTTCTGGCGAAAAAGCGGTTCTTCAAGTCGATATCAACTAGATAGAGATTTCAAAAATCCAGTTAAATTCAAGTAGACCTCGACGCTGTCGGGGTCTTCTTGTATCTGGAGGCCATGAAATTCAATTTGATCGCTGTTATAACCATTACCCTGGCATTGGCGGCTTGCGCGCCGATTTCCCAATCTTGGGTTCCTACAGAAGAATCTACGGATATTTGGGGTGGACAACGTACCGACAGCGAGGCTCTCTGGGCTGC
>JAGIAF010000026.1:2924-7573 GCA_017745015.1 Bdellovibrio sp.
GCCAGCACAGTTTTTATTAAATACGGCAGCCATTCTTGCACAGGCACCGTTTGGGCTCCGCACCTGATTCTGACTGCCGCTCACTGCGCTGAAGAAGCTCCCGAAAAAATCACGGTAGAGTTTAAAAACGCTCATAAGAAATATCGCATTTCAGACAAATACGTCCACGACGAATGGGCACCTATGTCTCCCGCGATTCGTCGCCACGATCTTGCCCTGTTGTACTTTAAAGAAGCTCTTCCTAAGGGCTACCGCCCTGCTGAGCGCTTACAAGACTTCTCGGTTTTGAAGATCGGTATGCCCGCGAAGCTTGTAGGTTATGGTATCAACAATGAGATTTTGAAATTGGGATCGGGTACTCTTCGCGAGACGACGGTGACGATTGCTGATCTGGGTTTTTCTTATAATGCTGTTCTTTTTGATCACACGAAAGGATCTGGCTCTTGCTATGGCGACTCAGGCGGACCTGCTTTCTATATGAAAAACGGCCGTCCCTTGATCTTTGCAGTGACAAGTGCCGTGATTTCAAGAACCAACGGTCCTACGAAGTCTTGCAAAGAACGCAGCTTGTACATTCGCTTAGATGAATACCAGGACTTCCTCGCAGATGCGGAAGAAGCCCTGTTGGAAAACGTTCGCTAGAACTAGCGCTTGGCTTTGAGGTAGAAATCTCCAGGGCCTTTTTTATATCCCAAATTCCCCGCGTCAATTTTCTAAATCTCGGTCGTGTCGTGGCCGAAGACTTTGCGGTACTTCGCCATGAACCACACTTGGAAGCGGTCTACATAAAGATGCAATGCTGGAATCACGTACAACGTCAGCAATGTGGAACTGATCGTACCGCCGATCACAACGATACCCAAACTCGTACGAGATTTTGACGCCTCATTCAGACCGATGGCCACTGGAACCATGCCGGCAATCAATGCCAAAGAGGTCATGATGATTGGACGAAGACGCGTGTGACCTGCTTTTAGCAAAGACTCATGCAAGTCCTTACCTTCTTTTTGCAAAGCCATGGCCGAGTCAATCAACAAGATCGAGTTCTTCGTCGCAAGACCCATCAACATCACGCAACCGATCATCGAGAATAAGTCGAAGCTGGAACGAGCGATGAACAAACTTAAGAAAGCTCCGCAAGCTGCCAGTGGAATTACCGACATAATTGTCACTGGTACGATGAAGGAGCCATACAAGCTCGCAAGAACCAGATAGATAAACATCACACCTAAACCCAAGGACACCAAAATATTGGTCATCAACTCAGCGAAACGCTCCGCCTCACCGACGAAACTGAATGTCACACCTGGAGGTGGCTTCAACTCAGTTTTTGCCAGTTTGTTCAACTCAGAGATTACGCCCCCAAGACCTGCGCCACCCGGAGTTATATCCGCTGACAACTGGATATAACGGTTGCGGTTTTCACGCAAAATCACAGACGGGCCTTGAGCGGACTTGATGTTTGCTACGTTTTGCAACGGCACCATACGACCACTCAAGTTTGGCACCTTCAATGACGAGAACTGATCACGGATATCACGTTGTTCTGGTTTCAAACGAACACGAACATCATAGTTGACACCGTTCTCACGGAAGATCGCTGGAGTTTGACCTTCTACCAAAGTACGAAGTTCCATACCAATGCCCGTCAAAGTCACGCCCGACGCTTTCGCGATGTCGTCACGCAAGACCACTTGATACTCAGGCTTACCAATGCGGTAGCTTGAGTCAGGCTGCTGTAAAGCTGGATTCGATTTAAGCTTCGCCAATACTTTTTCAGAGTAAGTAACCAAGTCATCCATATTTTGACCGACGATATTCAAGTTGAACTGACGGCTGTTTTGCTGACCTGGATTGTCGGTAACGATGATGTTGTACTTCTCAAGACCCTTATAAGCTTGGCGAAGTTCATCTTTCATCTGCGTCGTATTCTTGTGACGTTGCTTAGACGGCACCAGACGGATGTACAAGCTTCCCTTGTGACTTTCAAAGTTACCAGAGCCGATGTTCTCAAGGATGTCTTCCACCTCTTTAAACTTTTTAGTGCGCTCCACAACTTGTTTAGAAATAGCATCCGTTCCATCTAAGCTGGCACCTGGCGGAAGTTCGAACTGTACAAAGAACTCACCGTTGTCTTGCGCCGGCAAGAACGTAAACGGCACGCGGCTGGCGATAAAGATTGAGAAGATAAAGATACCGACCGCACCGAAGATGGTTTTCAACGGATGGGCTAAAGACCATTTCAATGTCGTGACGTAAAGATCTTCCAAACGTGTTTGGAAACGATCAAAAGCTTTCAAGGCTCTTTGATTCCAGATGCCGAATTTAGAAGTTGGTGGCTTGTGAGAATGTTCACCCGCCACATAGGCTGACAACGCCGGCGCCACAAACAAACCGTCAAACAATGATACGATCATCGCAAAACAGATCGTCAAACCGAACTGTTTAAAGAACTGCCCTACGATACCTTGCAAGTTCCCGATAGGACCGAATACGGCCAAGATCGTCAAAGTCGTGGCGATAACCGCCATGGTTACTTCATTCGTACCGACAACGGCAGCCTTCTTCGGCGACATCCCCGCTTCAAGTTTCCGGAAGATATTTTCCCGCACGACGATGGCATCATCGACCAGAAGACCGACCACCAAGCTCATCGCCAGCAAGCTCATAATATTTATTGAGAACCCAAAGATTCCCATCACAATACACGCACCCAATAAAGAGTTCGGAAGAGCAAAGCCCGTAATCAACGTGGATTTCATAGAACCCAAAAAGAAATAAACCACGATAACGGTCAAGATCACGCCGAACAAGATCGACTCGTAAACGTCATAGACGTTCGCGCGAATCTTACGGCTCGTGTCTTGAACGACCTTCATGTTCGCGTTAATACCTTGCTCTTTGAAATCCTTATTAACCTTTTCAACTTTCTTGGTGATGTCATCAGCTACCTGAACGGAGTTGGCTCCAGACTGACGATAGATTGCAAAGTTGATGGCTTTGATACCATTTAAGCGGCTACGTGTGTTTTCGTCTTCAAGAGTATCTTCAATTTTCGCCACAGAAGAAATCGACAACGGATGGTAAACGTCAGCCAAACGCAATACGGTGTTACCGACATCATGGATCGATTCATACTGCGCCAATGTTCTGAATGAGAACTGATTCGGGCCATCGTCAATCTTACCAGCAGGAACGTTACGTCCCCCCGACTGCAAGGAGTTCGCAATGCTCGTGGCCGAAATATCCGTAGAATTCAGGCGATTGTAATCAAGACTCACATGAATCTCACGTTTACGACCACCCAGGATCTCTACTTGACCGACTTGATACACTTGCTCGAACTGTGGTGAGATTGTTTCTTTTGCTAAGTCATAAAGCTTTCCATCAGGCATATCAGGAGCCTGCAACGCGATATACATAATCGGCGCATCGGAAGGACTCACTTTACGAATCACCGGCTGATCAATATCATCGGGAAGATCACGCAAAGCATTTTGCACTTTGGCGCGAACCTCTTGCTCTGCAAAGTTCAAATTGGTTTTTAAAGAAAACTCAATCGTCACAACGGAGATGCTCTCCATATTTTGCGAAGAAACTTTTTGCACTCCCGAAATAGTGGCTACTTGGTCTTCCAAAATTTTTGTGACTTCCGTTTCGATTTCCTTAGGACCTGCACCAGCATAAGTCGTTTGAACTACGACCGTGGGCAAGCTCACATCAGGATATAGATCAATCGGAAGACCTTTCAGAGAGATGAATCCCAAAGTCAGCATCAAGATAACAAGGGACATGATAAAAACAGGCTGGCGAACGGATAATAAGGCTGGTGACATAGGATGCGGAAACTAGCAGTCTACGTCTTCGAAAACAAGAAAAGAGAAATTCAGAGTCCGTAGGAATCAGACCCTTGCCGGAAGGATTTCTGTGGACTCCGAGGCATTCAAGCATTCTAGTGATTTTGAAACGGGAAACACCGCAGTTTCGTACATATAAAGCCTACGACCTTCCAAGGCTGAGCTTTGATATTTGGAAAGCAGCAGCAGCGAATACTCATTGAGCTTTTCGATGACCTCGGAAAACTCTTCTGGCGTTAAGGCAAATTTGAGAGCTCTGTAGCGACGTTGTTCAAAGGGTAATTCCAAAGCTTGCTTCGACCGATCAATCCAATAGCGATAAAAGTCTTTCAGAGACTCCCCACCTGCTACTTTGAACGTCGATTCCGCAAAATGATAGGTTTGATCATCAAGAAGTGTGATCAACCCATCGGCGGCCATGCTGGAAAGAATTTCTTCAGCGGTCGCCTCTTCAAGCCCCAACAATGTCGAAATGTTTTTGGCAGTTCGCGCGAAATCATCAAATGTTAATAACGTCAAAATCACCGGAGCAAACACGTTTCGCTCCATCATTTTGGTTGGCACCATGAACTGCTGGAATTGCTGTCTTTGAATTTTAATCAACGACGCTCCCAGAGCTTGTTTTTCTGCCGAGGTTTTAGCCTGAGAATAAGCCACAAGATTTTCAAAGTAATTTGCCTCGAGATCATTCAAACGCAAATTGCTGATAAGAACTTTCACCGTGGTCTTTGAGATATTGCGACGTTTCTTAAGAATGAATCGCAAAGTCACCGGACTATCAAAGCCTAACTC
>JAGIAF010000026.1:7583-18182 GCA_017745015.1 Bdellovibrio sp.
GCCTAACTCTGTGGACCATTTAGCGATGGAGTAACTTTGTGTTTGCTCCTTTTTCCAAACTAGGTAATCAGATAAAAACTGTGCAGCATCGAGATAATCAAAGATGTGGGGCTTCTTCATAAGGCAATCGTTCCAGTTCATTTCCTCGATGGCAAGAGTACATATTTGTACGCCCGCTCTTTCTTCCACTGCAAAATGTACCGCAGTGTTGAAATCTTGAACATATTTATCAAGGTATTCTCCATCTTAAGTCGCTCTTAGCTTGGAACGCTTATTGAAATAGGAGCGACCATCGGGTATTGGCGTCGCCTCTAAAAAGCGTTTCCCGCACCTCAAAAACAATGAAAATAGGAGTATTTTTATGAACGCTTACAAAAGCCTTCTTGTAGCGATGACGTTAGTTTTTTCTGGTGCGGCCTTCGCTGGCAATGGCGATGTTGACTCCGCCGGCAACATTCAATCCGGTGGTTTTTTATGTGTTACGGATGCTGGTAAACGGTTACACGACGGCGCCTTCATCACCGGGGACATTGACGGCGAAGCCCGGGTCACGAATCTTCGTTCCTCAGGTCTGACCCAACAGAGAGATGCAAAATTGGAAATTGAAGGACTCTCTATTGGCGGTAACTACGGGTTTAATTTTAACGCCGTTGAACCCCTGGAAGATGACTCCACCATTATCACAATTAAGGCATCAAATAGCAGTGGAAAATCCCGCGCCACGTTTACAATTCGCAATGGCGATTTCGTTACTCACCGCGAAGGCATTTGTTTTGTACTTTTTAAAGCTGGAATTTAAAAAACCTTTTTCCAAGGAAACTTTATGAGAAAATTACTTCTAATACTAACTGGAGCAAGCAGTTTAATGCTTGCCTTTCCTCTTGCTGCCAAGGCAGGAAATCCTTCATATTTTCGCGTATGCTCAGTTGAAGAGGACGGCGTGATGGGAGCCAACTATCAGAATGGCAAGATCACAGAAAAAATTGAAATCTGGGATGACCGCTCCAAA
Source organism: Bdellovibrio sp. (assembly GCA_017745015.1). Taxonomy (GTDB): domain Bacteria; phylum Bdellovibrionota; class Bdellovibrionia; order Bdellovibrionales; family Bdellovibrionaceae; genus Bdellovibrio. The sequence continues at coordinate 8,593 of JAGIAF010000026.1, forward strand.
GGCGTCAAAAAAAAGATTCTGGCCGCTGCAGAACAAACTGGAATTTGTCCGACTGCAACTAGAAGACCCACGATCAAAACAGAGTTTGACCTTTGTCTTCCTGATAAGACCTGGGCCCCTGGTCTTTTTTCGGATAACTACCACTGGGCGGTCAATGGTGTAAAATTCGTGCTTAAAGCGGATCGCACCCTTAAACGTGAAGTCACCGAACTGTATTCCCATCAATACATGGAGTTTTGGGAAAGCTCGGCGAAAAAGAAATATATTGAGGGCTTAAAACCCCTGATCAACGCAGGTGTTTGCCCTGCCGTTTCGTTAGATGTCGTTGACTAATTTGTCAGTGTGAAAAGGGGTCTCGGCCCCTTTTCTTTTTTTATACGGAGATGCTGTTCGCAGCGAGAACCCCAGATTCCAAAGCGCCGTTCAATGTTCCTGCGAAACGAATGCTGGTGTGTTCTCCGGCGAAAAGGAAATGGCCGCCATACTCTGGCTCTGCAGCCACTCCTCTAAAGCGCATGTACTGACCTTTTTTGAAGTACGCCATTGAGCCCATGGACCATTTGCGCTGAGACCAATTGATCATTTGATCGCTCTCTGGCTTTTCTGGAATCTGACTGTAGAAATTTTCAAGATCCTTCATCGCTTCGGCACCGGCGGTACTGCCCGCTTGCATACCCGACTTGCCGGCGCGAGAATAAGTCAAAAGACCTTGAGTGCCCAGCTGTGCGCGACCGGAGTCCCAAAATTTTTGGGTCAGAAAATCACCGGTGAAGTTTCCAAGATTTGCTGGTGTTGTCCCCTGCTTCTTTGTCCAAAACGCAGAATTGAAACTCAAAACACCTTTGCTATGAGTGGCATAGTCTTGAGAACCAATGGCTTCATGCTTAAGATCTGAAAATTTCAATGCCCTGATGTTGTGCACTTCCCGCAACTTCGAAAACGGCAACGTACAAATGACATTCTTTGTTTTGAAGACCTCTTTACCCTTGGGTGTTTGAAACGTGAGCTCGAACACATCTTTTTCTTCTGAAATTTCGACCAAGGCATGATTCATCTTCATGGTATGATCTGGAATTACTCCCGCTACACGACTGGCAAGAACTTGCATCATCGTCGTCAAGCCACCGTCCATGCGGTAGGTGTTACGTCCTGAAAGTAAAGAACTGCCCTCGGAATCCAACGTGCTTAAAAAGTGCAACGACGACTGCTGATCCGCATCCACTCCAAAACGTGACACCGCTTGGGCTTCGATGAGTTTCAAAATAAGAGGATCCACGTCTTTCTGCCAAGTGTTCAAAAGATCTTTGAGCGACAGAGAATCATAAAAAGTGGAACGCTCATACTGAAGAGCATTTTTATGCGTTAAGATCACATCTTGATCGCGGAAAAGATCCGAGCGCACACGACGCAGAACTGGCGCCAATGTCTTCATCCTGGAAGCAATGTCTTTGACGCGATAGACTTTTCCATCAAAAGAAAACATATGGGCTTCAAGGCCTTTGGTTGTCTTGATCTCGCTTGTTGGGACATTGAGTTCTTTAGCCAAGGTAAAAACAGAGCGATGGCCCTCTTCGAAATACTCGGCACCTAACTCCGCAACGGGTGCATTCTCTCCAGAGAACATCGCGACAGTTTGAACCCGACCGCCCACTCGTGAGGAAGCCTCGAAAATACGAAATGGAATTTTATTCTTTTTCAAAGTGAAAGCCGCAGCGAGTCCCGCAGCTCCAGCGCCCAGAATGATGACTTCTCCCTCGAGATTTCGTTTGTCGCCAGTGAAGAGACGATCCAAACTTGCACAGCCCCCTAAAGCAATCGCTCCTGAACTCAGTGCAGAAATTTTTAAAAACTCGCGGCGACTCAAGTATCTTTTTGCCATCAATCCCCTCACCTGAATAGAATGGCAACACTTTGGAACAGAAGCAAATCAATCTCTCTGCATTAGGCCAAACTCTGGAAGCTTTGGCCGAAAAAAACTGGGCTGTCTCTGACGAGATCTTCCCTGCTGAATTTTGCCGTGAACTTGCCCAAGAGTGTCAAAAACTTGCCTCGGAAGGAATCCTCAAAAAGGCCTCCATCGGTCACGGTTCCAGCAAGGCTATTGCGGCTGACATTCGCGGTGACTTTACGTTGTGGCTGGACGAGGCGAACTCTCCTCTGCAGAAAAAATTCTTGGAAGCTCTGAATGAGATTCGCCAAGAGATGAACCGCTTCTTTTTCCTGGGCCTGCAACGAGTGGAAAGTCACTTTGCTTTTTATCCACCGGGCACCGGTTATGACAAACACATCGATAATCACAAAGGACTGAACCATCGCAAGATCACCTTTGTGCTTTATCTCAATGAGGCTTGGCAAAAAGGACACGGCGGCGAGCTCAGTATATATAATCCTGAGAATGCCGACGAACTTTTGGCCCAAGTACAACCGGTGTTTGGAAATTTGATTCTTTTTCGAAGCGACCTCTTCCCGCATCAAGTGGAGAAAAGCGTGGCTCCCCGTCTTAGCGTGACGGGATGGTTTAGGGACGATGCATTATGAAATCTCTTTTTAAAGAAGTAGTCACCACCCGCCCTTGGGCAAGAATTTTGATTCTTGCCTGTTCTCTATTGGCGGCGGTGTTTGGAGTTTTAGGACCTTTTTTCCAAAAAGAGTTCATTGATCAACTAACGGGAGTTACTACGAAGCTTCACATGTTCGAAGTGAGCTCACCTCTTTGGTATGTCTTGGGTGCTTTTATCTGCGTCTTGTCGGCTCAGGCGTTTTCACAGCTAACGAACTACTTAAGTTCAAAAGAAGCGCTGATCATGCAAAGAATCTTTGCTGAGCACCTTTACGATAAAACTTTAAACCTGCGCGTGGACACCATGAGTCACCGTCCCGTGGGTGAGATCGTTTCCTTGTATGCGACGGACGTTCAAGGCGCGACCGTGTTCTTGGATCAAACACTGCCAGCAGGTGCTTCGACGATTTTCCCTCTGTTACTTGCGCCTTTTGCGATTTCTATTCTGTTTGATACACCACTGTGGCCGACGATCTTGGTGATGATCGGTATCACTTGCTTGAACACCTTTATGGCGTTCCGTCAGTCGCGCTTCTTCTTCCGCTTTAAGCAATTGGCGGCGGAACGCATTGGCTTAGTGAATGAGTGGATTCAAAATATTCGCACCATCCGCATCTTGGGATGGATTGCGCACTTTGAAGAAGGCATTTTCGCAAAACGCGAAATTGAAACTCGCAATCGTGTGATGATGGTGACCAACGGTCAGATCATGAATGCCATCTCTTCATCAATCACGTTCATCTTGAACGTTGTGACTTTGGGATCTTTGGTTCTTTACTCCAAACACACGTTGACCAGCGGCGAGCTCTTAGCGCTCTTATGGATTGTGGGTATCTTCTTGACCCGTCCTTTCCGCCAAATGCCGTGGTTCTTCACTTTTGCTTTTGACTCCTGGACTTCTTTGAAACGTCTTGAGGATTTCTTTGCGACAAAAAACAATCAGACGGATTTAAATGGCCAACAAAGTGCTCTAGAGCGTGAACGCGCTCAAAAATTTGCTCTGCAAGTTCGCAATCTCAATCTTCGCATCGGCAAAAGACATATCTTGAAAGATATCAATCTTGACGTGCGCGATGGTGAATTTGTCGCCGTGGTGGGTGAAGTGGGCGCTGGTAAATCCATGTTGCTGCTTTCCTTGTTGCGCGAAACCGGCGCAAGTTTTGATCAATACCGTATTGGCGCCGAGAACGCTTTAGAAGAAACCTTAGACGCGGTTCGCGCCAACTTCTCTTACGTTCCGCAAGAAGGCTTTATCATGAGCGCCACTTTGCGCGAGAACGTGGCCTTCCTTTACGATATCGAGCTTGAGCGCGATCCAATGGTGGAAGAGTCCTTGCGTTTAGCACAATTTGATTTGGGCACAGAGCGCGTTGAAAAAGGTCTGAGCACGGAAATTGGCGAACGCGGCGTGAATCTTTCTGGAGGTCAACGTCAACGCGTCAGCTTAGCACGCGTGCATTTCCATGATGCGCCGATCTTGCTTTTAGATGACTGCCTCAGTGCCGTTGACGTCGATACCGAACACAAGTTGTTTGAAACATTGCTCGTGGGCGCGTGGGAAAACCGCACACGCCTTTTGGTCACTCACCGTTTGAGTGCTCTCAATCGCGTGGATCGCATTTTATTTATGGAAGAAGGTCGTATTATTGACCAAGGAACTTTCGAAGAGCTTTTAGCTCGCAATAGCAAGTTCCGTGAATACACCACAACGGTGGCCAAAGAAGCTGCGGCTGCAAAGAGCGAGGCCGCGCGTGTCTAAAAATCAAACTGTAAAACCAAAGTATCTTTCTGATGGTGAAGTTCGCAAAGAAGGTGGTTACGCCAAAACCATTTATCAAACTTTGCATTACGCCTATAAGCCGTTCCTCGCTCGCATCGTATTTGTGCTGATTTTGGGATTCTTGGGCCGTGGCCTGTTGCTCGCAAACACCAACGTGATCGGATATTGGGTCGACAGCCTGATTGGCAAACACTCCCCGGTCTCGGATTTGAGTTCTCTGCAAATCATTGGACTCTTGTTGGGCATGGCGTTGACAGGTTTTGTGTCGACGATGATTTTCCGCGTGAGTTTTTCTCGTCTGTCAGCGAAAGCCATTTCAAGTTTCTATGACGAAGTGACTTTGCGCACATCTCGCCTGCCGATGAGCTTCTTTGATAAAACTCCGGCCGGTCGTATTATCACGCGTTTTTCGAGTGACTATGGAAACGTCTTCCGTCTTTTCGGGGGACCTCTGGCCGAGTTCCTTTCGATCATCTTTGATTTGATCATGATGACGATCCTGATCACCATCGCAAATCCGATTTATCTTTTGTTGGTGGTGTTCATTGGTGTGTTGAACTTCGGCGTATATAAATTAAATCAAGATCGCCTGCGTAAAGCGCGCCGCGAACTTTCAGCGAGCCGTTCGCCAAGTATCGCGCACTTTGCAGAGACCACTCAAGGCGCCAGCACGATTCGCTCGTTCCGTCGTCAGGAGTCTTTCAAAGAGCGCTTTGAAAGCTTGGATCGTTACTTCCTCAGCCAAAAACTTTTTACGACCAAACAACTGATCAGCTTCTCTTTCCAAATGAACAGCATGACTGCGTTTTTGTTATTGATTACAGGTGTCGCGTCTTACTTCATGGTGGAAAAAGGCTGGGCTAGCGTTGGGTCCGTGGGCGTCGCCTTCACGTTCATCTCCCTTTCCGGTAACACTGTGCAAATGTTCTTTGAGTGGTTGACGCAATTTGAAGAGGCCATGATCGGTGTTGAACGTTTAGATCAGTACATGCGCATGGACATCGAAGAAGGAAATTACCTTCCGTCCACGGCTCACTTTGCGACGGGTCACCCGACTTACGATCCCACGGCTGAAAAATACCTCGCACACCGTCGCCTGACGGAAGATCGCAGTGCTTCGGTTGAAATCAACAACCTTTGGTTCCGCTATCGCGACGACCTCCCATGGGTTTTGAAAAACCTCAACTTTGAGGTCAAAGCGGGCGAGCGCTTAGGCATTGTGGGTCGCACTGGGTCGGGAAAGTCTAGCTTGATCCAAGCTCTCTTCCACTTGTATCCCATCTCCAAAGGTTTGATCAGCATCAACAACCATCCGCCTAAAATTAAGGCAGAAGATAAGGGCGTCGATCTGAACCTTTATCGCCAATCCATGGCCTTTATCTCTCAGGAGCCGATTTTATTCCAAGGCACTCTGCGCTTTAACTTGGATATCGAAGGCCATCACAAGGATGAAAGCCTGCATGAGGTCCTGCAAAAGGTGGGGCTCTTGGAATGGGTTCAAGCTCATCCCGACAGTCTCAATATGAAAATCGAAGAGCGCGGTAAGAATTTATCTTTAGGTGAACGCCAGCTGCTCTGTATGGCCCGCTGCCTTCTGCAGCAATCTCCGATTGTGATTATGGATGAGGCCACAAGTTCTGTGGATCCACAGTCCGAAGAGATCCTCGTCCGCGCCACTGAAGAGTTCTTTGCGGACCGCACTCAGATTATTATCGCCCACCGTCTGTCGACGCTTGCGAAGTGTGACCGAATTCTTTGGTTACAGAATGGCGAAGTGATCGCCTTGGGACCGACAGCTGAGGTCCTTCCGAAGTTTAAAAAAGCGGAACTGGTCTAAATTAAAAGTTTGCCGCGTCCGATGAAAAGGGGTACTCCTCTTGGACGCGCAATTTTTAACGAATCAGCATGAGGTGTGGGCATGGATAACAACCAAACCCCCGATGAAACACTAGACGAGAACTCCGTAATCAGTCTGACGGACCAGTGGTCTTCTTTGACCCCTGATGAACGTCGTGAAAAATTCAAAGAGCTGCCGCGGACCGATGCTGAGGAGTTGTTCCTCAATCTTCCTACTCATGACCAAGCCGAACTTATCGCCGAAGCGTCTCACCTTGAGAAACGCTCTTGGGTTCGTTTGCTGGCTCCCGATGACGTAGCCGACTTAATCCAAGAGATGGGTCCAGACCACAAAGAAGACTTGCTGTCTTTGCTAGACCCTCAAACCAAGCGTGAAGTGATCGCCCTTCTTGCCTATGCAGAAGACGCGGCCGGTGGTCTGATGAGCACTCGTTTCGTGCGCCTGCGTTCTGAAATGAGCGTCGACGAAGCGATCAGTTATCTGCGTATTCAAGCTAAAACTCACGTTGAGTCGATCTATTACGCTTACGTTTTAGAATCGGACCAAAAACTTTTGGGCGTTATTTCTTTCCGCGAAATTTTCTCTGCCGCTCCCGGCACGAAGATCGCCGACATCATGCACACCGATATCTTGAAAGTTCCACCCGAAATGGACCAAGAGGAAATCGGTCGTATCTTTTCTCAGCATGATTTGATGGCCCTTCCCGTTGTCGACGAACACGGTATCATGAAAGGTATCGTGACCTTCGACGACGTGGCCACAGCGGTTCAAGAAGAAACCACAGAAGACATCCACAAGCTGGGTGGTGTGGAATCCTTGGATGCGCCGTACATGAAAATCTCGATGATGGAGATGATCAAGAAACGTGCGGGTTGGTTGCTAGTCCTCTTCTTAGGAGAGATGTTCACAGCAACGGCCATGGGTTATTTCCAAACGGAAATCGAGCGCGCGGTGGTTTTGGCTCTTTTCATTCCGTTAATTATCAGCTCTGGCGGTAACTCCGGCTCTCAAGCATCGACATTGATTATTCGTGCGATGGCCTTGGGTGAGGTTCGTCTTCGTGACTGGTGGCGTGTATTGGGTCGCGAGTTGATGGCGGGCTTGGCACTGGGTGTGTGCTTAGGAACTGTGGGCTTGTGCCGTATCTTGATTTGGCCTACCCGCGAGGCATTGTATGGTCCTCACTACGTGTTGGTTGCGATCACAGTTATGCTCAGCCTTATTGGTATCGTCTTGTGGGGTACGATCTCTGGTTCAATGCTTCCGTTCTTGCTTAAAAAGATCGGCTTTGACCCGGCTTCAGCTTCCGCTCCTGCCGTTGCTACTCTTGTAGACGTAACTGGTTTGATTATCTACTTCACTGTAGCTTCAGTAATCCTTCACGGTGTTCTGCTCTAAAAATTATTGAGGCTTTAAAAAATAAAAAGCTGGGTTCATACCTACGAAAACCCACAATTCTAACGAATTGTGGGTTTTTTAATTCCGGGAGCTGAGGAGACCCACTTTAGGCATTCCGTCGACACGCCATCCAGGCTCAGCTGTCGTTCGCCTTCGGCGAATGCGCGCCATCGTGGCGCCGATAGAGGTCGACTTCACACCTAAAGTGGGTCTCCTCAACTCTCCAAATTGTGCAACTTCCTCAGACTGTAGAACTCAGCGAAATAAATTATAGCCGCTAGCTTTGGCTATGAGATGTTCGGGTTTCTTTGTCGTGCACCGTTGCGACGGGCAAGTCGTTTGGTGTGCGCACACTGAGAGATCAATTTGAAAAGCTTTCGTCATTAATATTAAATGAGGCCAGTTTGTTCGGATCACAGGGTAGATCCGTTGATTTGTTGATCATAAAAATTGTTGGAATTTTAAAATTTGCAATCGGTGCAAAGCCATCGCCATCAACATTAAATGAGTTGGTTTATTCGGATTTAGTATGATTATTGTTTGCAGTATCTATGAAATTACCGAGCAACAGCTGTGAATTTCTGAAAATTTACTGCGCAGGATGTTGCACTTCCTTTGTAATAAAATATCTCTTGCGGGATATTTTTGAAGTTCTTATCTCTCTATCATTCAACAAGAATGCTTTGATCGCGAGGGACGATGCGAGTGTTGAATACTCTCATTCTTGAGGCGTTTAGAGCGCCATAAGCGTGTTCCTATGTATTTCACTGACTGAAAAGAGTCATGCGGAAAACCTCAAAAATCACTTTGAAAAAGTCGTGGTAAGCTACTCCAGATTTCGCTACGGAGGTAAAGAATGAAAACTTCAACTTTGAATATCGGTCACTTGTCGAATGCAGATTTGCTGAGTCGTTTTGGCAAGCTTGTGCAAACTGAACGTAAGATCACGCATTTAGTTTTAGAGTGTATTGCTGAGATAGATGCTCGGAAGTTGTTTTTGGATAAAGCTTATCCCAGTCTTTATGAATTTCTTGTTCAAGAGTTTGGCTATAGCTCTTCTGCTGCTTTAAGACGTATTGAATCAGCGCGACTTCTGCGTGAAGTTCCGGAAGTGGCTGTGAAGATTGAAAGTGGTGCTTTAAATTTATCGCAGCTATCCAAAGTGCAACAAGCCGTCAGAGCTGTTCAAAAAATTGCAGATCGCAAATTAGATATTGAGGAGAAAAAAGAACTTTTGAACCGTATTGAACATACGACTCAGCAACAAACAGAAGTGATTTTGTGTCAGGCCCTCTCTTTGCCAGTGCTAGTTGAGAATAAAGAAAGGGTCCATCGTGATGAGTCGGTCACCCTGACTATTACCTTCAGTAAAGAGCAAATAGCCATCTTAAAGCAAGCTCAAGATTTAGTTGCCCATGCGGTATCAGAGCAGAATTGGGCTGAAGCTATCACTTATTTAGCTAAAAAAGAAATCCAACGTCGAACTAAATTGAGAGAAGCTACGCAAGTCACAACCGCTGCGGGTGTTAGAATTAAATCTGATACGGATAAGAGCAAGAATATGGCTACAGATAAAGATATTGGTATTAGGCCGACGAGTGCCGTAAGAAACGAACATCAGAACAGCAATGAAACGAAGACTCAAAATAAAATTCAACCTCAATCCTTAACTCATCCCGGTCGAAAACCACTTCGAACTTCAATAAAAAAGACTATTCTGAATCATGACAAATGCTGCCAATTTAAAGATCACTCAACTGGAAAGATCTGTGGAAGCACCCGCTTTCTGCAAGTGGATCACAGGCAAGCAGTATGGGCCGGAGGGTCGAATGATCTTCAAAACTTGGAGATCCTTTGCTCTCAACACAATCAACACAAATACCGACAGGAAAGTTTTTTAGACTAAAACCAATAAAAGCCTCCCGCAAACAGCTAGGTGCTCTAAAAGTTTTTACTCTGCATTCGATGAACTATTACGGCAAGCTGCTGAGAGG